>DATJUC010000143.1:0-11963 GCA_035502675.1 Candidatus Acidiferrales bacterium
GCCGCGCCGCCGGTACGTGCGTCACCCCCAAAGACAAGAAGCGGCTCTCGTAACGCGGCGCGCGCTACGTCAGGCGCAGCTCCATGAAGGTAGGGCACGCGTACTCGGCTTCGGCGTATGCGTCGCACGCGACGAAACCGAGCGAACGGTAGAGGCCGTAGGCCGGGGCCAGACGATCGCGGTGCGTGTCGAGCACGATGCGCGCGAAGCCGCGCTCGCGCGCGTAGCCGATCGCGGCTTGGGTGAGCGCACGGCCGGCCCCGGTTCCGCGGGCCGACGGCGCGACGAACAGCCGTTTGATTTCCGCCGACGCGTCGTCGAGCCGGCGCACGACCACGCACCCGACCGGCCCCTCGTCCGCGTACGCCAGCAGCATGGCGGAGCTCGCGACGGGGTACCGCTCGCGCAGCTCGCGCGCTTCGGCGGCGTGATCGGGAAAACGCAAGTCGGCCGGAAGCTCCTCGTTGTATGCGAGCAGCAGCCGGCGAAACGCTTCGAGCGCGCCCTCGTCGCCCGGGCGCACGCTTTCGACGCGAACGCTCACGTCAGCGCCTCGATGAGCGCGGCTTGCTCGGGATGCGCGGCGATCAATGCGGCACGCTCGCCCATCTCGAAGTCCGCAAAATCGAAACCGGGCGAGACCGTCGCGCCCACGAGCGCGAACGTCCCGCCGGGCGTGACGCGAACGCCTTGCCACACGCCGGCGGGCACGAGCGCCTGCGGACGCTCTCCGGCCTCGACGTTCGGCCCCACGAGCAGCGTTCGCGACGACGTTTCGTCGAGCTGCAGCATCTCGAGCGCGTCGCCGCAGTAAAAGTGCCAGATCTCGTCGCTGGCGACGCGATGCATCCGCGACGGATTGTGCGCCGTTACCAGAAAGTAGATCGCGGTGCAGAGCGAGCGATCTTGCAAAGCCCGCTCGCAGCGGTACGTTTCCCGAAAGAACCCTCCCTCGGGATGCGGCCGCAGATCGAGCGCTTGGATCAAACGAAGCGCTCGTGCGTCTTTCGTTTCCATACGAGCTCGTAGTACGAGAACTGCAGGATCAAGCCGCCGCAGAAGGCGATCGGATAACCCATCCAGACTCCGTCCAGGCCGACGTGGCGCATCAACAGGTAGGCCGCCGGCACCTCGATGCCCCAAATCGAGAAGATGCTGATGACCGTCGGCCAGACGACGTCGCCGCTGCCGCGCATGATGCCGCCGAGGACCGCGTTGTTTCCGAAGACGACGTAGCTCCACAGCGTGATCATCAGCAGTCCGTGCGCGATGTCGAGCGTCTCTTTGTTGGTGATGAACCATCCCAGGATGTCCCAGGCGAAAATGTAGCACAGGGCGATGAGGACGGCGCCGATGGCATAGTTCAACCCGACGGCCGACCGGATGACGCTTCCGAGCTTGTCGTTGCGCTTGGCCCCGATGCATTGCGCGCCAAAGATCGAAACCGCAATGCCGATCGACATCGCGGGCAGCTGCACGTAGCTGGCGACTTGGTTGACGGCGCCGTACGCCGCGGTCGCGGGCGAGCCGAACCGGTTCACGAACGAGATCACCGCGATTTCCGCTAGCGAGACCATGACGAACTGCAGTCCGGCGGGTACCCCGATGCGCACGACCATCCAAAGGATCGGCCAGTCGATCCGCATGTCCTGGAACATCTCGCGATCGAAGAGCAGCGGATGTTTGCGCATCCGCAAGTAGGAGAGCATCCAGACCAGCGCGATGCCGTTCGCCACGAATCCGGAAACCGCAGCGCTGACGACGCCGAGCTTGGGAAGGCCGAACCACCCGACGATCAGCAGCGGCGTGATGAAGATGGTCAGGATCGACGAAACGATCAGCGCGTAGAAGGGGGTCGTCGAATCGCCGGTGCCGCGCAGCGCCGTCGTGTAGACGAGGTACGGAAAGAGCAGCGGCATGGTCAAGAAAAGGACCTTGGCGTACGCGTCCGACTGGGCGATGATATTCGACGGGGTTGCGAGGAAGGCGAGAACCTCCGGCGAGATGGCGGTCCCGACGACGGCGACGACGATGCCGAGATAAAATGCCGCGGCGATCACGGTGCCGGCGATCTTCTTGACGCGGCGGTGATCGCCGGCGCCGAAGGCTTGACCGATCAAGATCGTGCTCCCGCTCGAGATTCCGATCACGAACGAGACGAGAAAAAACATCAGCGGAAAGACCGCCGAGATTGCGGCCAGCGCTTCGGTCGAGATCAGTCGCCCGATCCAAATGCTGGCCATCGTCTGCGAGGCGGATTGCAACACGTTGCTCAGCATCAACGGAACGAGAAAGACGAGCAGCAGCTGCCACATCGGCTTTCCTTCCGCGAAAACGTTGACCCCGTGACGCCGAACGGCCGGCGCAGGACTGCGAGCGGCCTGTTCGGCCATGTTTACTCCTGTGAGAGTAGCGTGTAAATCTCTTTCCGCGTACGATCCAACAAGTCACGCACGCGCTGCACCGTTTCGGGAGCCGAGCCGGCACCGAGCTGGGCCACCGCTTGCATCAACCGCCCAGCCGCCTCGCGCAGCTCCGTGCGCGCATCCTGAGCTTCGTCGCCGTCTTCGTCCTCTTCGTCGAAGAACGCTTCGAGATGTCCGGCGTGCTCTTCGAGATGCTTGCGTCCCTTCTCGGTAACCTCGTACGTCCGGCGGTCGCCCTCGTCGTGGCCGGCGATGAAGCCCTGCTCTTCGAGCGACGATAGGATCGGGTAGATCGAGCCGGCGCCGCCCGGCCAGCCTTTGTGCCGGAAGGCACGGATCAGGTCGTAGCCGTGGCGCGGCTCCTCGGCCAGCAGCTTGAGCAGAACGTACTTCAGGATGCCGCGCTTGAATCGCCGGCCGCCGAACCGCCGTCCCCGGCCGATCCCGAATCCGAACCCGGCCCAGCCCGGTCCGGCAAAAAACCCTGCCTGCATGTTCTTGTCCCTCATATATCGAGACACTATTCGATATATCGCAACCTGTCAACACCCATCGCAATACCTCGCTTCCTATCGCCCGCCCCACCCCAATCCCGAATTCCACTCTCCCGCGATCACCCGCCACGGATCCATCACCCGAGCTCCCCCATCTCCGTGTCCGCTCGCATCCCGCTGAGCCAAAGAGAAGGCCTCGGTGTTGGGGCCGCCCTCCGCCGCGGGGCGTCCGAGCCGAAGGAAGGTCTCGGCGCTTGGGAGGGCCCTTCCCAGCCGAAGGAAGGTCTCGGCGCTTGGGAGGGCCCGTCGCCGGACGTCCGAGCCGAAGGAAGGTCTCGGCGCTCGGGAGGGCCCGTCGCGGGGCGTCTGAGGGAGGAGCGGAGCCCGGAGGGCGGGAGCGACGACGAAGCGAGTAGCTTTTTTCACACGGAGGTGAAAAAAGCGCGCGTCCCCGAGAGGGACCCTCCCGACGCCGAGACATGCAGAGTTCCCGAGACGGGCCCTCCCAGCGCCGAGACCAGAGAGCGCGCGTCGACTGGCTCTCCCAGCGCCGAGACCAGAAAAGCGAGACCCTGACTCCAAACGCACGGCGTCGAACACGAATGCGGTGCGATTGGACAAGTTCATGAAGGTGTCGCGCCTCAGCAAGCGCCGGAGCGAAGCGCACGAGGCGCTCGAGCACGGGCGGATCACCAAGGACGGCCGAGCGCTGAAGCCGGGATACGCGGTGAAGGCGGGCGACGTGCTCGAGATCCATTACGCGACGCGGTTCGTCACGGTGCGCGTGCTCGACGTGCCGCTGCGCGTGACGCCGGGCGTGAAGCCGGCAGAGCTGTACGAAGTCTTGGAGACGCGCCGCGACGAGCCGTCGGACTGGTTGTGATCTCGGCCGATACCAAAGACGCGCTGGCGCGCGACCTTCCCGAAGCCGCGCACTGCCGGCAGGCATTGCGCGACGGTCTCGCGCTTTACGGCACGCCGCCCGGAGGCCGCGAGTTCGTCACCCATCGCAATGCCGTCGCACGGCTCTTTTGGTCGCTCCTCGACGACGACCGCAAGCGGCATCCGATCGAAACGCGCGCCGCGACGAGGCTGGCGCGCCTGCCGACGTTCGCGATTTCCCTCCCCGGCCGGCTCTTGCAGGTGCCGCCCAAGCCGCCGCATCGATGCGACCGGCTGGCCGAGATTCGCGCCGCATTTCTCGCCTGCGGTTCGGTGACGGCGGGCGCGCAGGGATACCATCTCGAGTTCGTGCTTCCGGAGAGCGATCTGGCGCAGAGGCTCGAGTGGATGTTGCGCAGCGCGGGAGCGCCGCCGAAACGCGCGCGGCGCAAACGGCGCGCCGTGCTGTATTATAAGGATTTCGAAGCGATCGTCGAGCTGCTGACGCTGGTCGGGGCGTACGGCGCCGTACTGCATCTCGAAGACGTGCGCGCCTTGCGCGAGACGAAGAACCGCATCCATCGGCTGGTGAACACCGAAGCGGCCAATTTGGAGCGAACCGCATCGGCGGCGGCGGCGCAGCGGCAGGTCATCGAGTTCGTCGAGAACGCCCACGGGCTGCGACGATTGTCGCCGGCGTTACGCGAAATTGCCGAGCTGCGCATGCGCCATCCGGACGAATCGCTCTCCGAGCTGGGACGCCGCTGCAATCCGCCGATCGCCAAACCCACCGTGAGCAGCCGGCTCGCGGCCCTCACCCGGCTGGCCGACCGTCTGCGCTCCGTGCAGGGGCGGCCGTAGCCGACCTCAGAAAAGCCCGGGACATCGCCGACGAGGGGGGTTCATGCGCATCGGAATCAACGGCTTCGGCCGCATCGGACGAAATTTTGCCAAGGCGCTCATCGAGCACCATCCGCAGGTCGAGATCGCGGCCGTCAACGACTTGACCAGTGCGGCCGAATGCGCCCACCTCTTCAAGTACGACAGCAATTACGGCACCTACGAAAGCCCCGTTTCGGCGGGTGCCGATACCATCGACGTCGGCGGCCGGACGATTCGCGTGCTCGCCGAGCGCGATCCCGGAAAGCTGCCTTGGAAGGACCTCGGCGTCGACGTCGTGATCGAGTCGACCGGCCTGTTCACCGACGCCGCCAAAGCGCGAGCGCACATCGACGGGGGCGGCGCTAAGAAAGTGCTCATCTCGGCGCCCGCTAAGGGCGAAGATCTCACGATCGTTCTCGGCGTCAACGACGCGATGTACGATCCGTCCAAGCACGACGTCATCTCCAACGCGTCGTGCACGACCAACTGTTTGGCGACCGCGGTCAAGCCGATCGTCGACGAGCTCGGGTGGGTCAAAGGCTTCATGTCCACGATCCACTCCTATACCAACGACCAAAACATCCTCGACGCGCCGCACAAGGACTGGCGCCGCGCGCGCAACGCCGCGACCAACATCATTCCGACCAGCACCGGCGCCGCCAAGGCGCTCTACCTGACGATTCCGGAGGTCAAGGGCACCTTCGACGGTTTTGCGCTGCGGGTTCCGACGCCGACGGTATCGATGGTTTATCTCGTCGCGCAAGTGAAAACGCCGACGACCCGCGACGATCTCAACGCGGTTTTGCGGTCGGCCGCCGAGGGCGCGCTTTCGAAGTACGTCGAGTACACCGAAGAAGAGCTGGTCTCGAGCGACTTCAAAAAGAATCCGCACAGCTCGATCGTCGACGGCAAGCTGACGAACGCGAACGGCGACCTCGTCCAAATCGGCGCCTGGTACGACAACGAATGGGGCTACTCGTGCCGGCTGGCCGACCTCACCGCGATGGTGCTCGAGAAGATCCCCGCACCCGCATAGCACCGCGTGCATTTTACATCGCTCGGCGACCTCGACGTCCGCGGCAAGCGCGTCCTGGTCCGCGAAGACCTCAACGTGCCGATGAACGGTACGCAGATCGCCGACGCGACGCGCATCGACGCGGCCGTTCCGACGCTGCGCTGGCTGCACGAACGCGGCGCGCGGGCCGTCGTGCTCTCGCATCTCGGCCGCCCCGACGGTAAGCCGAATCCGAAATACTCGCTGCGGCCGGTAGCGCAAGCGCTCTCCGACCGGCTCGGCACCGCGGTCGCCTTCGCCGACGACTGCGTCGGGCCGGTCGCCCGCGCGGCCGTCGACGCGCTCCGCGACGGCGACGTGCTGCTGCTGGAAAACGTACGCTTTCATCCGGGCGAAGAAGCCAACGATCCGCAATTCGCCGCGCAGCTCGCCCAGCTCGGCGATCTCTACGTCAACGACGCCTTCGGCACCGCACATCGCGCGCACGCCTCGACCGAAGGCGTCGCGCATCTGCTGCCCAACGCGGCCGGCTTCCTGATGCAGGCCGAGCTGTCGGCGCTGTCGCGGCTGACCGAATCGCCGGCTAAACCCTACGTCTGCGTGATCGGCGGCGCCAAGGTCAAGGACAAGATCGGCGTCTTCACCCACCTCATGCAAAACGTCGACGCGTTTTGCGTTGGCGGCGGCATGGCCAACACGTTCCTAGCCTCACAAGGCATCGGCGTCGGACGCTCGCTGCGCGACGAAGATTTGGAACCGGCGCGCCGGATTCTCGAGATGGCCAAGGAGCGCCACGTGCACGTGCAGCTTCCCGGCGACGCGGTCGTGGCCGCGAGCTTCGACGACGACGCATCGGCGCACGTCGTGCCGATCCGGAACGTCGGCGACGGGATGATTCTCGACATCGGACCCGCCAGCGCGCAGTCGTACGCCAAGACGATCGAACAGGCCAAGACGATCGTGTTCAACGGGCCGATGGGCGTCTACGAAAAGCCGGCCTACCGGCGCGGAACGCAAGTGGTCGGCGACGCGATGGCGCGAGCGACGCGCGCCGGGGCGCTCACCGTCGTCGGCGGAGGCGATGCGGCGGCGGCGGCCCACATGCTCGGATTCGCGGACGCAGTGACGCACGTTTCGACCGGCGGCGGCGCGACGCTGGAGTTCTTGGAGGGCGAAACGCTGCCCGGCGTGGCCGCGCTCGAACATGCCTAGAACCATCGTCGCGGGAAACTGGAAGATGCACAAGACGGCGGCACAAACCGGCGTCTTCCTCGACACGTTTCTGGCCCACGCCGCCGCCTTGCCGGCGAGCGTGGAGATCGTGATCGCGCCGCCGTTTACCGCAATCCCCTATGCCGCCACGCGGTTGGCCGGCACCCGCGTGCGCCTCGGAGCGCAAACCATGCACTGGGAACTGCAGGGCGCGTTCACGGGTGAAGTCAGCGCGCCGATGCTGCGCGAGTTCGGCGTACGATACGTGATCGTCGGGCATTCGGAGCGGCGGGAGTTCTTCGGCGAGACCGATCGTACCGTCAATCTCAAGATCGCTACCGCGCTGGAACTGGGATTGACGCCGATCGTGGCCGTCGGCGAAACGGCGGCGCAGCGCGACGCCGGCCAGACCGACGATCGAATCATCGCGCAGACGCGCGCCGCGTTCGATCGCATCGCTCGCTCCTCGCTCGACGGCGTCGCAATAGCGTACGAACCGATCTGGGCGATCGGAACCGGAAAGAACTGCAATCCGGCTGAGGCCGATCGCGTCATGTCGACGATCCGCAACTGCGTCGCGGGTCTGGAAGAGACGCCGATCCTGTACGGAGGAAGCATGAAAGCCGACAACGTGGCCTCCTATATGGAGCGGCCCAACGTCAACGGCGGCTTGGTGGGCGGCGCCTCGCTCGACCCCAACGGATTCGCCCAGCTGATTCGTAACGCCGCCGCGTGAAATACCGCCCGGTCGTACTAGCCGTCCTCGACGGCTGGGGCTGCAGCGATGCGACGCACGGCAACGCAATCGCGGCCGCCCGCCTTCCGCACTGGCGCGCGTTCTTCGAGCGCTATCCGTGGACGACGCTCGAAGCCTCCGGCGAAGCCGTCGGTCTCCCGAAGGGGATCATGGGCAACAGCGAGGTCGGCCACATGAATCTCGGCAGCGGACGCGTGGTTCCGCAGGGCGTGGTGCTGATCGACGCCGACATCGCTTCGGGCAACTTCGCGCAGAACGAAACGCTGCAGCGCGCGATCGCCGCCGTTCGGCGCACGGGCGGAACGCTGCACCTTTTGGGCCTGCTCTCAGACGGGCAGGTTCACAGCTCGATCGCCCACCTCTTCGCACTCGTCGACGTGGCCGTCGCCGCCGGCGTCCCGCTGGCGATTCACTGTTTCTTGGACGGCCGCGACACGCCGCCGTCCTCGGCAAGCGGTTACGTGGAGCAGCTCGAGGAGCGGCTGGCAACGGTCGGGCGGCAAGGTTCGATCGCCAGCGTCAGCGGGCGCTTTTACGCGATGGATCGCGACCGCCGCTGGGAACGCACCCAGGCCGCCTACGACATGCTGGCCTTCGGAAAGGCCGCGCACGCGGTGCCCGACGCCGCAGCCGCCGTGCGCGACGCCTACGCGCGCGGCGAAACCGACGAGTTCGTCGTGCCGACGATCGTCGGTGCGCCGCGAACGATCGACGACGGCGACGCGTGCATCTTCTTCAACTTTCGGCCGGATCGCGCGCGGCAGCTGACGACCGCATTCGATGCCGGAACGACGACGTACTACGACGACGGCTTCGGCGTCTTCGAAACGAAGAAATACACCGATCTTTTCTTCGCGACGATGACGAAGTACGACGAGAACTACACCAACCCGGTGCTGTTCGGTCCGCGGCCGCAGTACGATACGTTCGGCGAAATCGTGTCGCGCATGGGTCTTCGCCAGCTCCGGCTGGCCGAGACCGAAAAGTACGCGCACGTGACGTATTTTTTCAACGGCGGCCGCGAAGAGCAGTTCGAAGGCGAAGACCGCGAGCTCATTCCCTCGGACCGCTCGGTCGCAACCTACGACTTGGCTCCCGCGATGCGCGCGCGCGACATCACCGCGTACGCGGTCGACGCCATCGCGTCGCACCGCTACGATGCGATCGTGATGAACTACGCCAACGCCGACATGGTCGGCCACACCGGAAAGTGGGAGCCCACCGTCCAGGCAGTCGAGATCCTGGACGAGTGCTTGGGCCGGCTGGCCGAGGCGACCTTGGCGGCCGGGGGGCTGCTGGCCGTCACCGCCGACCACGGGAACGCGGAAGAAAAGCTCGATCCCCAGGGCCGGCCGCTGACCGCTCACACCACCAACCGCGTGCCGTTCTTGCTGATCGCCCGCGGTCTCAGCGGTACGCTGGCTTCGGGCGGAAAGCTGGGCGACGTAGCGCCGACCCTATTGCAGATCATGGATTTGCCGATTCCTGAGCGTATGACCGGCAAAAATTTGTTCGTCGCGAGTTCGGGATGATCGACCGGCGCTCGCCCACGGAAAAGCTTCTCGCTCACGACGCCGAGACCGTCGAAAATACGGCCGGCGGAAAGGTCGACGTCGCGCTGGTCCTGGGCAGCGGGCTTTCGTCCATGATCGGCGGCGCGTTCGCGTACCGGGCGATTCCGTACGACCGGCTGTTGGGAATGCCGGTCAGCTCGTTGGAAGGCCATGCCGGCGAGGCGCTGGTCGGGACCTGGCGCGAGAAGCGCATTCTCGTGTTCGCCGGACGCTCGCACCTCTATCAAGGCTTCAGCGCGCAGCAGGTGACGACCAGCGTGCGGCTGGCTCACGCCGCCGGGGCGCGCGCGATCGTGCTGACCAATGCTGCCGGATCGCTCGACCCGCAGCTCGCGGTCGGCAGCCTCATGCTCATTTCCGATCATATCAACCTCACGGGCCGCAACCCGCTCGTGGGAACGACCGTGCGCGACCCTTTCATCGACATGTGCGATGCGTACTCGCCGCGCATGCGCGACATCGTCAAACGCGTCGCCAAGCCGGAACACCGGGTTACCGAGGGGATCTACGCCGGCGTGCTGGGACCGAGTTACGAGACGCCGGCCGAAGCCGCGTTCATGCGCCAAATCGGCGCACGCGCCTGCGGCATGTCGACCGTCCTGGAGGCGATTCTGGCGCGCAGCCTGGGACTCTCGGTCCTCGGCATCAGCGCGATCACCAACGTGGCGGGTGCGCGCGGTCCGCACAGCGAGATCGTCGCGGCGGCCGGTTCGACCGGACCGGTACTCGGCGAACTGTTCGACTCACTCCTCACGCATATCTAAGCTCGGGTACAGTACTCTTCAAGAATCCGCTGCTAGTCTGAACCTAACGCAAAGGAGGTTCGGGCATCATGCAGCGGCACAAGCTCAGCGACGAACTGATCGTCGCCCAAGTCCTCGTCTACTTCGTCTTGATCGGCGTCGCGACCGTCGCGGCCGCCCTCGCGGCACACCTGCGCTAGGGACCAAGACAAGCCAATTTCCTCCGCGCCGGCCGGGTTATCGAGCGAGTTCCCGAAGATGAGCCTATCGTGCGCCGCCGGCGCCCTTCGGGCGACTTTGGCTGGGCGTGCGTGAGCCGTTCCAGGAGGAAATGCGTTGCTCGTACGTTGCGTTTTGGCCACGACCGCGGCCCTCGTCGCGTTTGCCCAGCCCGTTGCCGCCGCCCCGCCGATTCACGGGATGTCCGTGATGCAATCGCCGTTCGCTGGCGAGCCGTTCGTGAATCCGGCCGAGGCCGCGTATTGCCGCCAAACCGGCGGCCGCGTCGAGATTCGCACCCCGGTCTACGGCACGAATAACTCCTCTTCCGCGGGGCAGCTGCAGCTCGCGGGGCAAGCGGCGTTCTGCCGATGGCAAATGGGCACGGGCTCCACGAGCTCGCGAATCTACACGCTGTTGTCGACGCTCAACGCCACCTTACCGACGCTGGCGGCGCTCGCGTACTACGCCGAGCTGAAATCGCCCAGCACCTGCGGCGGCGGCGGCAATCCGGCGTCGTGCTATTGCACGTATCTCGGCGGCTCCGATCAGTTCGGCGGCACCAATCTCGCCGGCGGGGCGTGGGTTCTTCCGAGCGCGCCCGTCGACAAGGATTTGGAAGCCTGCATCTTTCCCGATCTTTCGTCGATCGACTCGTGGGGACTGTTCTATCACTCGGCCAAGATCATTCGCGGCATCGATCTGAGCAAAGTCCTCAAATACCACAAGCCCAAGAACATGGGTCTCTAAATCCGATAGCTTCCGCTGGCGTCGACGCTGACGCGTTGTCCGGCAACGGCGATCGCGCGGAAGTGATGGTCCCACACCGTCAGCACGCGGATCGCGATCGGGCGTAATCGCGCGACGAACGCGCGGGCCGCACGCGAGATCGCGACCGCGTCCTTGACCCAGTGGGGATGGTCCGCCGGCAGCTCCGAGGCGTCGTTTTCGGCACGCGCCGCTTCGGTGACGACCGGCTGCGCCGCCGCCAGATCGAGCCGAGCCGCACCGAGCGCGGGCGCCTCGTCGGAATCAACCCCGCGCAGCACGCGCGCGATCCTTCAATACTTCGATGGCGCGGCAATGGAGCTGCGAGACGCGTTGCGGCGAGATCGAGAGCGCGCGCCCGATCGCCCGCAGCGAACGGCCGGCGTAGTAATGCTGCAGCACGATCGTGCGCTGACGCGGCGCGAGTCCGTCGACCAGCGCGCACAGAACGGCGGTCTCGCTGCGGCACTCGGCGATCCGCGCCGGATCGCCGCTCCAGTCGCCGCTCAGGCGCTCGCCCTCGGGCAGCGGAACGTCCAGCGAGAGCGGCTGGCCCCAGGCGATTGCCGCCATCGCGCGCGCGTAGCCCGGAACGTCGCGTTCGGTTTCGGCAACGCTGGGAAGGCTGCCGCGTTCGACCGCGACGGCGTAGCGGCGGTTCTCGCCTTCACGCGCGACCCGGCGGGCACGCTCCGAGACGGGGTCCATTCGCCGCACGCCGTTGAGCATCGCGCCGAGCACCAAACGCCGCGCGTATTGTTCGAGCGACGGCCCGCGTTGGGGATCGAACGAATCGACCGCTCGAATCAGACCGATGCTTCCGTCGCCGACGAGATCGTCGAGATCGAGGCTGGGCACCAAACGCCGCAGGCGCGCGGCCACGCGCCTGACCAACGGCAGCATGGCGCGAATCACATCTTCGCGATCGTCGGCTGCCGCCCTCAACGCGTCTCTCCCAGCTCGGCGGCGAGCTGAGCGGCGAATCCGCCCG
>DATJUC010000144.1:0-10114 GCA_035502675.1 Candidatus Acidiferrales bacterium
GGCCGGTGCCATCGTCTCGACCGCGGACGACATGCTGGCGTGGGATTCGGCTCTGTTTCGCGGCGCCATCGTCAACCAAACGGATCTCGCGGCGATGACCGCGCCGGGAAAGCCGGCGTTCGGCAAAGGGTCGTCGTACGCGTTCGGCTGGGTGATCGACACGGCCGACGGACACGAACGGATCTGGCACAACGGCGGCACGTTCGGGTTCACCGCGGCCAACATGGTCTTTCCACGGGATCGCACCGCGGTCGTGGTGCTGCAGAACGACGCCGGTTTGGTCGGTCCGGAATCGACCGCGATGCGCGTCTTCGAAGCCTTCGAGCCGTCGGCCGCGCTGGCCGCCGCGAAACCGGCCGGCGGCGAAGACCCGGCGATCACCGCGCGGGTACGCGACTGGATCGGCCGCTTCGAGAGCGGGGACATCGATCGTGCTCAGCTCACGGCCAAGATGAATCAAGTGCTGACGCCGGCCAGCGTCGCAACGCTGAAGTCGCAGCTGGGGGCGCTCGGAGCGCCGAGCCGCCTCGTGTTCGTGTCGAAGACTGCGGGGCGGCGCGGAACGGTGTACGTCTACCGGGCCGTCTTCCCGGCGACGACGTTCGACGTGCAGATCGCCATCAACTCGGCCGGAAAGATCGCGGGTTTCTTTATCGTTCCGCAGTAAGGGCTTGCGCGGCGGCCACACCGGCGACGGCTGCGTCGGAGAGTCCGGGCCCGCGATACGCGTTGCCGGCCAGTGCGAGACCGGGAAACGCCGCGACGCGCCGATCGATTTCGGCCAGCGTTGCGAGATGGTCGAGTGCGTACTGCGGAATCGCTTGCGGCCAGACGCGTTCGTGATAGACGAGCGGCGCGGCCGCGATGCCGAGCGTCGTCGCAAGATCGCGCTCGACGATCGCGCGCGCGGCGGCGGCGTCGAGGCGGACCGCTTCGGCGTCCGCGCTGCCGCCCAAAAAGACGCGCAGATAGGCGACGCCGGGCGGAGCGTGGGCCGGGAAGATCGTCGACGTGTAGAGCGCCCCTAAGAGGCGAACGCCCTGTCCGCGCGCGGCCAAGAAACCGAATCCGTCGAGCGGCGCCGGAACGTCGGCGGCGCGGTAGGCGATCCCGCAGACTCGCATCGGCGCGTACGCGATGCGGCGCAGTGCCGCGGCAAGCGTTGCGTCGAGCGGCTCGCAGAGCGTTGCCGCGGCGTATGCCGGCGTCGCCAGGACGACGGCGTCGGCCCGCACCGGCACCGAGCCCGTGACGACCGTCCATCCCGCAGCGCTGCGCTCGACACGCTCGACCGGGCTCGCGAGGTGGACGCGCTCGCCCAGCCGTTGCGCGATCGCGTCCGGTAAACGCTGCATCCCGTCCGGACCGAAACTTTGCAAGCGCGCGGGCGTGCGCCCAGCGCCCGCGAACGCGCGAATCAGCGATCCTTTCGCCGCTTCCATCGCGTAGAGACGCGGAAAGAGCGCCCGCGCGCTGGTCGAGCGCGCGTCGCCGCCGGTGATTCCCAGCAACGCCGGGGCGACGACGCGATCCGCGACGAGTTCGCCGAAGTGCCGCGCAAAGAAAGCGTGGACGCTTTCGCCGTCGCGCTGCGACGCCGGCGGCCGCTGCAACACCTCGGACAGCGCGCGCAGCTTGGCCGCCGGCGGGATCAGCGTCGTGGTCAAGGCCTGCTGCGGTTTGGACGGAAGCGCGTGCAGCCGGCCGCCGGAATAGACGTAGCGTTTGGAGGCGGCCGCGCTCGCCGGTACGACGTCGCCTTGCAAACCGGCGGCCGCGACCAGACGCGCGAGCTCGGCGGCGTTGGAGAGAAATCCGTTCGGGCCCCACTCGAAGACGTAGCCGTCGAGACGCTGCGTGCGAACGTTTCCGCCGGCGTTGGCGGCGCTCTCGAAGACCTCGACGTCGTGTGCGCCCGCCAAACGAAACGCTGCGGTGAGGCCGGCCATTCCGGCGCCGACGACGGCGATCTTCACGACGTCTGCGCGGCCGGCTGCGCGCAGAGCGCGGCCAGGGCTTCGATCCAGAGCGAATCGTCGTTTAGACAGGGCAGATAGGCGAACCGCTCGCCGCCGGCCCGGAGAAACGTCTCTCGGCCGCGCATGTCGATCTCTTCCAGCGTTTCCAGGCAATCGGCAACGAACGACGGGCAGACCACCGCGAGACGCCGTACTCCGCGTTTCGGAAGTTCGGCCAAGACGACGTCGGTAAAGGGCTGAAGCCATCCGCCGCCGAGCCGCGACTGAAACGCGTAACCGTAGGTTCCATCCCGGAGGCCGAGCCGTTGCGCCAAGCGGTGCGTGGTCTCGAGACACTGATGCCGGTAACAGGTTGCGTGTGCGGGCGAAGCCATCGCGCAGCAGCCGGGCGAGCTCAGGCAGTGATGCCGGGTCGGATCGGTTTTGCGCAGATGGCGTTTGGGCACGCCGTGATAGCTGAACAGCAGATACTGCGAATCTTCCGGATAGCTGCGCCGGATCGACGCCTCCATCGCATCCAGATAACCGGCGTCGGAAAAGAACGGCGGCACGAATCGATAGGCGAGACCGCGCGCGCGCAGCTCGGCCTCGACGGCGACCTCGACCGTCGTGGTCGACGCCATGGCGTACTGCGGATACATCGGGACGACCACGATCGTCTCGCCGGGCGGCATCCGGGGCAGCAGCTCGGCGACGCCGGTTGCGATCGACGGCTCGCCGTATCGCATCGCCAGCCCGACCGGAGCGCCCATCCGCCGTTCCAGCGCGCGCCGGGTGCGCTCCGAGATGACGACCAGCGGCGATCCTTCGTTCGTCCAGATCTTCGCGTACGCTTCGGCCGACGCGGCCGGGCGGCGAGGAAGGATGAAGCCTTTGACGATCAGCGCCCGGATCGGCGCCGGCACGTCGATCACGTACGGATCCATCAAGAACTGATCGAGATAACGCCGTACGTCTTCGGTCCGGTAGGACGCCGGCGAGCCGAGGTTCACGAGGAGGACGGCGATGGTACGCTCCCTTCGAACGGATCCGGCGCGAACCAATCGCGCGGCTGAAGGTAGGCCGCCAAAGCGGCTTCCGGCGATCCCGGCTGCGGGCGCTCGTCGTATGCCCACCGCACCAGCGGCGGGAGCGACATCAAGATCGCTTCGGTTCGGCCTCCGCTCTGCAGACCGAACTGCGTGCCGCGATCGTAGATGAGGTTGAACTCGACGTAACGCCCGCGCCGCAAGAGCTGAAACGAGCGTTCGCGTTCCCCGTAGGGGTGCGACGCGCGGCGCTCGACGAGCGGAAAGTAGGCGTCGAGAAACGCCCGGCCGGCGTCGCGCACGAACGCAAAGTTCGCGCCGGCCGGGCGCGGAACGGCGAACGGCGTGCGCGCGTCCCACGGGCCGTAGCCGCGCTCGTCGAGATAGTCGTAGAAGATTCCGCCGACGCCGCGCGTTTCGCCGCGGTGCCGGAGGAAAAAGTAGTCGTCGCACCACGCTTTGAAGGCGGGATAGAACGCCGGATCGTGCCGGTCGCACGCGGCGCGCAGCGCGGCGTGGAAATGGCGCACGTCCTCGAGCACCGGATAGTACGGCGTCAAGTCGGCGCCGCCGCCGAACCACGCGACCGGCTCGGCACCGTCCTGCGAACGCGCCTCGAAGTAACGGTAGTTGCAGTGCGTCGTGGGCACGTACGGATTGAGCGGATGGAGCACGACGCTGACGCCCGCCGCCAAGAAGCTGCAGCGCGCCAGCTCCGGACGCTGGGCGACGAGGCTGGGGGGCAGGTGCGTGCCGGTGACGATCGACGTGTTGACCCCGCCGCGTTCGAAAACGCGCCCGCCCGCAATCACGCGCGTCGATCCGCGCCCTGCGACGCGGCTCGGGGAGCCATCGTCCTTCCAGTCGTCGACGGCAAAGGCGACGTCCGGCTCCCAAGCGGCGACGCGCTCGCAGATCTGCGACTGAATCTCTTCGACGAGACTGGCCGCACGATCCCAATCGACGGAGGAGAAGGCCGGCATCAGGTGCGTTCGTACGAGTGCACGACGTCGACCAGCCGCGCGACCGCGTCGAGCGGCGTCGCGGGCCAAATGCCGTGACCGAGGTTGAAGACGTGCGGTCCGCCGAGTCCGTTTTCCAAGACGCGCACCGCGCCGCGCGCGAGCTCGTCGACCGGCGCGTACAGCATCGCCGGATCGAGATTTCCCTGCAGCGCGCGATTGCCCAGTTTGGCGCGCGCGAGTCTGAGGTCCGTGCGCCAATCCACGCCGACCGCTTCGCACGGTATCTCGGCAACCTCGTCGAGCAGATGCGACGCGCCGAGCGCGAAGAAGATTCGCGCCGCTCCCGTGCCGGCGACCGCGTCCATGATGCGAGCCGCATACGGCACTCCGAACTCGCGGTAGGTCATCGCATCGTGCAATCCGGCCCAGCTGTCGAAGAGTTGCACGACCTGAGCGCCGCTCTCGATCTGCATGCGCAGATACGCGGCGGTCATGCCGGCGAGTTTGTCGAGCAGCCGGTGCACCGCGGCCGGCTCGGCGCGCAAGAAGCGCCGAAACAGCTGGAACTCCTTCGAGCCGGATCCTTCGACGAGGTACGCGGCCAGCGTGAGCGGGGCTCCCGCGAAACCGACCAGCGCCACGTCCGGCGGGAGCTCGGCGCGCACGATCCGCAAGGCTTGGCCGACGAACGGGGCGATCGGCTCGCGGAGCGTCAGCGCGTCGATGGCCTGCGCGGAGCGCAGCGGCTGCGCGATCGACGGCCCCGGATCGAACGCGACGTCGACGCCGAGCGCTTCCAGCGGCGTCATGATGTCGGCAAAGACGATCGCGGCATCCAGCGCAAAGCGGCGCATCGGCAGCAGCGTGACCTCGGCGGCGATTTCCGGCGTGCGCGTCATCTCCCGAAACGACGAGCGTTCCTTGATCGCGCGATACTCCGGCAGATACCGTCCGGCTTGGCGCATCAGCCAAATCGGCGCGTGCTTGGCGTTGCGTCCACGAAGCGTTTGGAGGAGCGTCACGGTGGCGGACGCTCTTAGACTCGGGTGCTGCGGGGGCCTTGCGACGAAAAGCGGACGCCTAGAGCGGGCGCGCTCCGACCGCCGCCGACAACGTTTCGAGCTGATGCAGGGCCGCGTCGCGCAGCATCGCAACGATCGGGCCGTCGTGACGGTCGAGCAGCCGGATCGCTTCGACGAACTTTTGGCGGTTGAAGTGCGCGATTCCGTCGAACGCGCGATCGGCTTGCGCCGCGTTCAGCGAGGGCGCCAGCAGATGCCGGAAGATCGCGCGCGGGAGATCGGGCGCGGCGAGGTTGCCGAGCGTGAGGTGCGACAAACGAAGGACGTTTCCGGTAATCTCGCAGACGGGCATTCGGATGCCGGCGTGCATCTGCGCCTGGCCCGCGTCGCGCCGAACGATCAGTTGACGGCCGTCTTCGAGTGCGATCGTGCTGCCGACCGCGTACGCGAAAAAGGACCGTTCGCCGAAACCGTAGGTAAGTGCGTTGGCCCACGCATCGTGGATGTTGTAACGTACCAGCATCTCGCCGGCAAAGGTTCCTGCGGCCGCGATGCCGTCGCCGATCGCATAACCCGGCGCGTCGCCGGCGTGGTTGACGAGGTCGAGGACGGGAGCTAGGTACGAATCGTCCCCGTAACGATAGTCGCGCGCGCGCACGAACTGGTAAAAGCACGCGTCTTCGCCGGGTGCGGCGAACCGCCGTTCGGGATCGTCGAGCGTGCCGGTCGCGCGCAGGAACGCGACGACCTCGGCCGGCAGCGCGCTCCATTGCGCTTGCGCCAGCCGGATTTCGGAGTACCCGCCGTCGCTCCAGCCGAAATGCCGCTGATAGTCGCAGAAAAAGGCGCGCGCGTCGTCGCCGGCGCGGCTGCCAGCCTTGACCGCGAGGACGCCGTCGCGGCGCTCGAGATCGCGAACCGGGATTAGCAAGCGCTCGGGAACGTGCAGCCGGGCCGGCTTACCCGGGTCGGCGACGAAGATGCCGCGCCCGCGCGGTCCGGTTCCCAGCCGAACGTTCTCGGCAATACCTCCCAAGCGCCGAAACGACGATAGCAGCTGGTCGAAGTCCACCAGTGGGTTTTCGGCGCGACGGCCGGCGGCGATTAAATGATGTTCAGCGCGTAGTAGGTGCCGACGCCGGGCTCTTGCGACTCGCCGAAGCCGGCCCATTGCCGGGCGGTCATCACGTTGATGAAGTGGCCGGTCTCGTCGCTGGTGGCGCGGCCGCAGCGCCGCCAGTCGAACGCCGGGCGGCAGTTCAGGCCTTCGTCCTCGAAGCCTTCGTTGGGGTCGCTCCACGACGGAACCGTGTCGAAGGCCGCGTTCTGGCCCGCGTCCCAGTTGAGCGGCGCGCCGGGCAGCTGATGGAAGAACGCGTTGAACTCGATGCAGCCGCTCGGGCGGCCGAGGGCCGCGCAGGTGTGGCCGATGCGGCCGGCGCGCTTTTCTTCGTGCGCCCAGAAACGCGCGCTCTCCATCAGATTTTCGTCGAAGACGAGCGTCGGCCAATGGGTCGCGAGCTGAGGTTTCCCGCCCGGATCCTCGCGGAACCGGTTGATCTGCGCGAGCGCCGCGCGTTCGTCGGGGTTGGGAGCGGTCAACTTGAGCGTGTCGACGACGCGGACGTTGCCGGCGAAGTCGCCGTGGAAAGTCGCCCGGTCGAACGGCCTGCCGTACGCGTCGAGCAGGTACCGGTAACTGGGGGGCAACGGCAGCGAGAAACGCCCGTCGGAGTCCGTACGCGTCACGGCCGCCGTCTCTAAACCGGTAGGCGGCTGGTCGCCTGCCATCGGGGCGCCGTCGGCGTTGTCGTCGGGAGCGATCGCCACCGCGACGCCGGCTAAGGGGCGGCCGCTCTCGGCCGCAACGACCCGTCCGGTGAGGAAATACCCGCTATCGTCGGCTCGCCCGGCACCCGGCAAGAGCGCCGCGGCCAACGCCGCGACTGCGACCGGTACGAGGGCTGACGCGATCCTCTTCGCACCCATGCTCCTTACATCGGCATAATGTTTTCCATACGATAACTATGCGAAAACATAATATAAAAACTTTACAGATGCCGCTTGAGAGACCGTATGCTTGGTTGGGAATCCAGACGGCACAATTCAAGTGACGCCGCTCGACGGCGTCGAACGAATAGGTGCCATTTCCCGGACTGACTGGTATGTGGACGCGGCCCGCTGATACCGGCACCGCCTTGCGTTCGCCCAACGGCGAATTGCACGACGCGGTAGTTCGTCGTGGGACGGCGGAGGTTGGTGACGACCGTGTCGTCGATGCGCTGACCGCCCTTGCGGTCGAGCATTTCGGCGTCGCGCTCGCCGCGGTGACCGTCGTCGAAGACGGCCGCGTCTCGCTCAAAGCCAATGCGGGCTCGGACGAGTTTCGGCGCTATCGTTCGGCGACGAGTTTGTTCGTCGCATCGGCGTGCGGCGACGACGTCTGGGTCGTCGAAGACGCCGCGCTCGACACAGAGCTTCGCACGCATCCGCTGGTCGCCGAAGGGTTCGGCTTGCGTTTCGTAGCGGCCGCTCCGCTCGTCGCTGCGGGCGGCACGCGATACGGGACGCTGTGCATCGCGGATCGGTCCGCGCGGACGTTTTCGGCGAAGGATCGCAGCGTTTTGCAAGGCTTGGCAGCAGCGATTTCGCACGAGCTGCAATCCCTCGAACGTCTGCGGGCGCAGGTGGCCGCCGGTCGCGACGCGCTGGAGTCGGCCGAACGCGAGATCGAACGGCTCACGAATCGCTATCAGCGCAAGAACGTCGGAGCTGCGGCGATGCAGTCGGCGTTCTTGCCGCAAGCGCTGCCCAACGTGCTCGACGTATCCTTTAGCGCAATCTACGAAGCCGCCGACGAGGACGAACGGATCGGCGGGGATTGGTACGACGCGTTCCCGCTCGACGAGCGGCGCGTTTTGCTGACGGTGGGCGACGTCACCGGCCACGGTCCGCTGGCGGCCGGCATCATGGCGAAACTGCTGATCTCGTTACGCGCGCTGGCGCGCGAAGACGTGGACGTCGACGACTTGCTGTGGGCGATGGACGGGATCTTGCGGCGGGAGCATCCGGACGCAATCGCCTCCGCCTTCGCCGGCATCCTGGACGCCCGGACCGGGGACCTGGAATACGCCAATGCCGGGCATCCCAACCCGCTGCTTTGGACGCCCGGAGAAGGCGTCGGGGAACTCGCGCCGCATGGATACATGTTGGGTGTACCGGTGGCGGGGTGGTCTCCGGAGCGTCATAAGACGGCGCTCCGTAAGAATGCCCTGCTCGTGCTCTATACGGATGGACTGACGGAGGCGACCCGCAACATCATCGAAGGCGAACGGCGCTTGGTCGAGGCCGTACAACGCGTGGCTCCCCGGGTTTGGGGGGATACGGCCAGGGAGATTGCCGACGATGTCTTACGGGGGGCAGGCTCGCACGACGACGTGGCGATCCTGACGGTGCGCTACCACGGACGGAAAGGAGACCTCGTTGAGTTTTGACGAGCTGCTTCAGGAAAAGGATAACGAGTTCAAGCAAGCGGTCGACGAACGCCGCCGGCGCGAGGCCCAGACGATCCAACTGCTCGTGACGCTCATCGACAGCTACGACCGCTCGCTGCGGACGGCGCTGGGAATGCTGCGCGAGCTCAAAGACGTCGAGATCGTCCGCGAACGGCCGGGCGCTCCTCAGAACGGCTGGGTCGAGGCTGCGGTCGTCTGCCGCTGCCACACGGCGCTCATCGATATCCGGATGGAGGCCGCTTTCGCCTGGGAGGTCAGCGCGGAGGCCGCTTCGACCGGGGCGGGACGGGTCGAGCCGATGCGCGTCTGTGCCGCCCGCCGCCGAAGCAATCACTTCACCGATCCGGTCGTCTACCAGTTCGCCGCCGGGCACCTCTCGTACCCGAACTGCGGCGTCGACGTCCGTGACCTCGACCAGGCGATCCGCGACGCGATCGGGCAGCTGCCGCCCGAGATCCCGTAGAGCGCCCGCTCGCCCGGCCGGCCGGAGAGCGATCGTCGCTCCCCCTAATGAGCCGGAAGACCCTTACGATTCCGTGCGGATTCGCCTAGTCTTAAGAAGGGCGGGTCGTCATCACGGAGTTGTCGCCATGTACGGATTATCGTAGTGGATTTGCGAGACGTTGCCGACCCCGCGCCCCAGGCCGAGTCCGGCGGCTACCGGCTTGGATACGACGAGATCGTGCTCGCGATGGATTATAGCGTGCGCGAGGCGCGGAAGGAACGCAACGCGAGGGAAGGGCACGCGTTACAGCTGCTCGTGATCCTGATCGACGGCTACGAACGCTCCATGCGCAACACGCTGAGCCTCTTCACCGATCTGAAAGACGTCGAGTTCATGCGCGAAATTCCGCACCGCGTCCGCGACAACGGCGTCGAAGGCTCGATCGCGTGCATCTGTCATACGCAGCTCGTGAGCCTGCGGTTTTTCGCAACGTTTCGCTCGGAAATTCCGCCGAGCTTCGAATCCGACGCGCATTGCGTCGGCACGATGCGGATCGAAGCGTCCCGGCGTCCCGGAACGCCGGCACAAGGCCTGGTCGAATATACCTTTTTCGAAGCGGGCCTCGCGCAATCGGTGTTTACGATTGACGCGAATCGCCTCGAGTCGAAGATCCGCGAAGCGATCCTGCAAATTCCGGCCGAGCTGAACTAGCACGGCCGGCAAGAGTGAAGCGGCTCTTCCGGGAAGCAAAGATCCTCACGAGGTCGCGCTTTTCGGAGGTGTCGTCATGAATCGTTTGGGAGCTGCCGCCATCGTCGTAGCCGCCGCGCTTTCGGCGGTGCCGGCCGGCGGACAAACAACGACCGCTGCGGGCCCGGTCCGCAAGCTCGTCTACGAGTTCGGTTTCAACACCCCGGTCGCGAGCCAGGGCAACGGAACCGGCAAGGAGACGATCGAGATTCTCGGACCGGCCAAGGACGGCGGCATGATGGTCAGCGGAACCGACTATTGGTGGAACACGGCGCGTCCTCGCGCGACCAACACCTGCGAGGTCTACGCCACCGGATCGGTGACGTGCGCCGAACGGCCTTACGCGCTCTCGCCGATCCAGCTCACGATTTTTCCGCTGCTCGGCAAGAACTATTTCAAAGGACTCAACG
>DATJUC010000145.1:0-9429 GCA_035502675.1 Candidatus Acidiferrales bacterium
CCGGTCGGCTCGAAATACACGATTACGATGAAGCGCAACCCGTTCTTGCGGCTGCGCGGTCAGGTGCGCTGGATCCGCAGCTTCACCGCCGACACCTACCAGGTCGGCGTCCTCATCGTGGAAGCGACGGAAGAGGACCGCAAACGGCTGACCAATTTTTTGGACATCGAACGGCAGCGCCTGACGAGCGGCTGACCGCCGCCTACGAGTTCGACCTTCCTCCCGAGCTGATCGCGCAGACGCCCGCGCCCGAACGCGACGCGAGCCGCTTGATGGTGCTCGACGCAGACGTCCGCACTCACCGGGCGTTTTCGGATTTGCCGGAACTGCTCGAGCCCGGCGACCTGCTCGTGCTCAACCAAACGCGGGTCATCCCGGCCAGACTGACGGGTGCGCGCGTCCCGAGCGGCGGACGCGTCGAGGTGGTTCTGCTGCATCCCGCGGGAAATCCGCGCTACGATCCCGGCGCCGTGCGCTGGGAGGCGCTCGTGCGCCCGGCCCGGCGATTGCGTCCGGGCGCCCGCATCGCGTTCGGAGAGGTCGGCGAGGCGGTCGTTCTCGGCGCGGCCGAC
This sequence comes from Candidatus Acidiferrales bacterium, assembly GCA_035502675.1. GTDB lineage: Bacteria > Vulcanimicrobiota > Vulcanimicrobiia > Vulcanimicrobiales > Vulcanimicrobiaceae > DATJUC01. Next base: position 573 of record DATJUC010000145.1, read on the forward strand.
GGCGGAATCCGCGAGCTCGAGTTCGCCCTGCGCGTACCGTTCGAGCGTTTTCTCGAGCAGATCGGACGTCTTCCGCTGCCGCCCTACGTCCGTAACGACAGCGCGCAAGCGCAAGAGCGATACCAGACCGTGTTCGCAACCGTACCGGGGAGCGTCGCGGCCCCGACGGCGTCGCTGCACTTCACGCCGGAGCTGTTCGAACGTCTCGCGGCGCGCGGCGTCGAAACCGCCCGCATCGCGCTCGACGTTGGGCTGGGAACCTTCCGTCCGATTTCGGCGTCGAAGATCGACGATCACGCGATGCACGCCGAATCCTACGAAATCCCGCACGAAGCGGCGGCGCAGATCGAACGCGCGCGCCGCGAAGGGCGCCGCGTCGTCGCGGCCGGCACGACCGTCGTGCGCGCCCTCGAGGGCAACGCTCGCGAGCACGGCAGCGTCGCCGCCGGTCCCGGCCTAACCGATCTGTTCGTTACGCCGGGTTTCAGGTTCCGGGTCGTCGGCGCGATGATCACCAACTTCCACCTGCCGAAGTCGAGCCTGCTCGTACTCGTGAGCGCCTTTGCCGGACGCGAGCGCATACTGCGCGCCTATCGCGAGGCCGTCGCCCGGCGCTATCGATTTTTCTCGTTCGGCGATGCGATGCTGATTATACGAAGACCGGAAGCGGCGCCCTGAGCGGCGCTGCGGCTGGGCGGGCGCATGGTTCCTTTGGGTAAGTTTTGTAGTCCGTTCGGCCCGTTTTGGGGCGGCATCGAGCGGGTAGGGGCATGGCATGAACGCAACGACGACAGCGCCGCTCTACTCGCCGAAAAAATGGGATTTGAGCGGTTTGACCGGGATTTCCGACGACACGCTGCAGATTCACTTCGGCCTCTACGAGGGCTACGTGAAGAATGCCAATCTGCTCAACGAACAGCTCGCGGAGCTGCGCGGACGCGGCGAGAACAAGGGAATCGAGCCGCGTTTCGCCGAGCTGGTGCGGCGGCTCGGCTTTGAATATGACGGCATGCGCCTGCACGAATTCTATTTCGACAACATGACGAAAAATGCCGCCGGCGATCCCGAAAAGGGGCGTCTCTACGAGGCGCTGGGTGCGGCGTACGGCAGCTTCGACGCATGGAAGAAAGACTTCATGGCGGTCGGCGGCATGCGCGGCGTCGGCTGGGCGATCGCGTACTGCGATCCCGCCAATGGCCGGATCTCGAACTTTTGGATCAACGACCACGAGAACGGTCATCCGGCAGGTTTCAAACCGATTCTGGTGATGGACGTCTGGGAGCACGCCTATCTGCGAGACTACAAGCCCGCCGAGAAGAGCAAATACATCGAGGCATTCTTCGCGAACGTCGACTGGAAGGCGTGCGAAGGGCGCTTACCCTAGCTCGCCGATCGAGTCGCTAGGGCGCGCGTAGACGGTTTTGGGCCGCGTGTACCACACGAGGCCCGCCGGCGCGTCCTGGCGCTTGCGCACGTACTTGCGTAACGTGTAGTCCACGGGAACTTTGGCGCTGGCGCGGGCTTTGGAGTGAAACGCCGCTACCGCCGCCGCTGCCTGTAAATCTCGATCGCTGGGCGGCGTGCGATCGTCGCGCGTCAAGATGACGTGCGCGCCGGGCACGCCCTGTGCGTGGAACCAGAGATCGTCGGACCGCGCGACGCGAAACGTCAGCTCGGCGTTCTCCGCCGGATTTCTCCCGACCAAAATTCGCGAGCCGTCCGGGGTTCGCAGCTCGAGCGGCGCGCGCTTGCGCCGCTTTGCGGCGGCCGGCGGCCGGCCCGGCCTGCGGTGCGGCTCGAGCTGCGCGACCGCGGCTTCGACGTCGTCGAGATCCGCGTCGCCGGCACGCTCGCACTCCCAGCGCAACGCCTCGATCGTTTCCAGACCGGCGAGCACGGCGGCGCGCCGGCGCTCGACGTGCGGCAGCGAAGCACCGAGTTTCTTATAGCGAGCAAACAGCTCGGCGGCGCGGGCCTTCGCATCGTCGCGTTCGCTTTCTGCGCGGTCGTGCAGGGTCGCGAAGATGCGTTCGCCTTCCGCGCGGAGGGCGTCGCGTTCGCCGGCGCGCAGCGCTTTGCGCTCGAGTTGCTCGAGCTCTTCGTGAAGCTTGCGTTCGCGAGCCGCAAGCCGCTTGCCGAGCGCGTCGCGGCGACGCTCGGAGCGCTCGCGTTCGCCGCGCGCGGCACGCCCACGCCGGAACTCGGCAAAGAGCTCGAGGACGGAGGGCCCTTGCGACGGATCGAGATCTTCCTCGGCCGGGGCGTCGGTACCGCCGCCGGCCGGCAGCGGCGGCAGGTGGTAGCGCATGCCTGCAGTTACGGCGCGTTGCGGATTCTCGGCCAGCGAGAACTCTTTGAGCGAGCTTACGATCGTGTCGCGCTTGACCAGCACGGCGTTCCCGAACCGCGGAACGAGCTCCAGATAGAGCTGGAGCTCGTCGCCGACTCCGAAACGCGAGCGGCTGGCAAAGTCGATCGCGATCAGACGGTCGCCGCGGCGGGCGCGAATCCGGCGAACGACGGAGGATCGCAGCGCGGCATCGAGCGCGCGCGAAAACCCCGGCTCGACGGCGAGCGCGAGGTCGGAGGATTCGAGCGTGATCAAGGGCGGCGATCCGAAAAGATCGACCGCCAGCAACGCCGGGCCGGATTGCGAGCGTAATGCGACCGCGATTCGCCCGTCGGCAAGCCGCCCGGCACCGGTCACGCGAGCTCCTCGCAGGCGCTGGTCCAATTCGCGCGCGAGGCGAGCGATCGTCGTCCAGTCGGTTCGCATCATCGAGTCCGGTATTTCCCCGCGGGGTTCTCGCGCGCATCTCGGGAACAGTCTTCGGCGTGAGAACGCTCCAATCGACGATCGCAACCTGCGCCGTAGCGCTGCTGTGCGCGTGCGCGAATCAATCGGCCGGACCGGCGGGCTGGCAGCTCCAATCGGGAACCGGCAACGCCTGGACGAGCGGCGGGCAGCAGTACGTTTACACGAAGAAGGCTTTCGCCGGCACGCTGCAAGACCTGGCTTCGCAAGAGGCGGTCAACGTCGTGCTGCAGCACCGCGGCTCGAAGTTTCAGCGCAGCGTGCCGCTGACGGGCTGTCCGGGACATGCCGCGATCGCCAGCTTCCGGTTTGCGGACGGGACGGTGCTGCAAGAAGGCTTTGCGGTCGCCAACGGCCAGGCGTTCACGATCGCGTATTCGCGGCCGAGCGGCGCCGCGGTCGATCCGGCGGCGGCCGACGCGATGCAGCGGACGCTCTGCGGTACGGTCGGCTAGCCGAAGCGCGCGCGCAACTCACGCTTGAGCACCTTGCCGCTGGGGCCGAGCGGCAGTGCGTCGACGAAATGCACGCGGCGCGGGTACTTGTACCGCGCCAGATATTGCTGCGACCACTCGATCAGGGCGGCCGCTTCGATCGCCGCTTCGGCAGCGAGCACGACGACGGCGGCGACGTCTTCCCCATGGGTCGGATGCGGAACGCCGATGACCGACACGCTGGAAACGGCCGGATGGCGCATGAGAACCTCTTCGACCTCGCGCGGATAGACGTTGAAGCCGCCGCGCAAAATCATGTCTTTCTTACGGTCTACGACCGTGATGAAGCCGTCGGAATCGCGCGTTCCGAGGTCGCCGGAGCGGAACCAGCCGTCGACCAGCGCGGCGCGCGTCGCGTCGGGCTGGTTGAGGTAGCCTTTGAACACGGCATGGCCGCGAATGACGATCTCCCCGAGCTCGCCGTCGGGAAGAAACTCGATCCGTTCCTCGATTTCGGGACGAGCGATCGCGAGTTCCACGCCCCAGATGCCGCGCCCGACGGTGCCCGGCTTGCGCCCGAAACAGATTTGGTTGAAGCTGGCAACGGGCGACGTCTCGGAGAGCCCGTACCCTTCGTAGACCGGCGAACCGAAGCGTGCCTCGAACTCTTCGAGCACCGCGAGCGGCAGCGACGCGCCGCCGGAGAGCCCGACACGCAGCGACGTTTGGCGCGGAGCCTTCTTGAAGGCTTCGAGCAGTGCGACGTACATCGTCGGTACGCCCGCAAAGATCGTCACCCCGGCGCCGGCCAGAAGATCGAGCGCGGCCGCGCCGTCGAACCGCGGCAGCAACGCGACGCTGGCACCGAGGCGAAACGCCGTGTTCATGACGACGCTTTGACCGAACGAGTGGAAGAGCGGAAGTGCGCCAAAGTAGACGTCGTCTTCGTGCAGGGGGAAGAGATCGAAGGCGCCGACCGTCGCGTTGAGCACCAGGTTGTTCTGGGTCAGCACGGCGCCCTTGGGGGCGCCGGTCGTACCGCTGGTGTAGAGCACGACGGCGTCGTCCTGCGGATCGCGCGTCGCAAAATCGGCAATCGGCTCCAAAGCTCGAGCGGCCGCCGTCAAATCTCCGTCGGCCGCCGCCTCGGGCGCCAGAACCGAAAGGCAGACGATGCCGGTTTCCCGGGCCGCGCGTAGGCCGGCCGGCAGAAGCGGCCCGGCGCATACCATCAGCGTAGCGCCCGAGTCGCGCAGCAGGTAGGCGACCTCGCCGGCGGTCAGCAGGGCGTGAATCGGTACGACGACCGCACCGAGCGCGAGAACGGCGTAATAGACGCGCGGAAAGTCCGGCACGTTGGGAAGCATCATGGCAACCCGGTCGCCCGGGCGAACTCCGCGATCTCGCAGGACGGCGGCGTAGGCGCGGGCCTCCTCCCAGAGGTCGCGATAGCCGATCCGGCGCCCCTCGGCAATGAGCGCCGTGCGTTCGGGGTGCCGGCGCGCCGCTTCTGCTAAGATGCAGGCTAAGGCCAGAGCCATACGAGGTTAACCCACCCTCCGTTTGGAACAGAAGTGCCTTTGCCGTCCCCAGGAGTTCGCGTGATCGCCGGCCCGGGTCTTCTGTTCGTGGTTTCGGGCCCGTCCGGGGCCGGGAAGGACACCCTGGTCGAGGCCGTTCTTGCCCGAATGCCGCGCTTGCGGTATTCGATCTCGGCCACCACGCGACCGCCTCGCGACGGGGAGATCGAAGGCGAGCACTACTTCTTTCTCTCGCGCGAAGAGTTCGAGCGCCGGGTGCGCAACGGCGAGCTGCTGGAGTGGCGAGAGTACGGCGGGAACCTTTACGGGACTCCGCGGGATTATATCCAGCAGAGTATCGCGCAGGGTTACGACGTGATCATGAAACCCGAGGTCAACGGGGCGCGCGCGGTCAAGGAGCGCTATCCCGACGCAGTGCTCGTCTTCTTGGTACCGGATCGCTTCTCGCATCTGCGCGAGCGCCTGCTGGCTCGGCGAACCGAAACCAACGAAGAGATCGCCCGACGACTCGAGATCGCGCAGCAGGAGATGACGCACATTCGTAGCTTCGACTACATCGTCGTCAACGAACAAGGCCGGCCGGAACAGGCCGTGCTCGACTTGCAGGCGATCCTGCACGCCGAGCGCTTCCGAATCCACCGGTACGACGACGATTCGCTGGCAAGAGTCGAATCGTCGTAAAACCACCAGGACTCTCTGTAAGGAATCATTCGTGAGTAAATCCGTCTTCGGCGACCTCGACGCTCTTCTCAAACAAGCGGACTCGAAGTTCAGCCTCGTCAACATCGTCACCAAGCGCGCGCGCCAGCTCAACAACTGGATCCGCGTTCAGCAGCTGCCCCCCGGGGATCGCCGGGAGTACTTCGCCAGCGAGCCGCTGGTCGACAAAGACGCCATCAATCCGAACAAACCCGTCTCCATCGCGCTCGACGAGATCGCCGAAGGCAAGATCGCCTATCATCGGACGCGCGAAGGCATCAAGTAGGCAGGAGCGCGAGGTATGTGCGGCATCGTCGGCTACATCGGCCAGCGCGACAGCGTCCCGATCATCCTGGACGCGCTCGGGCGGCTCGAATACCGGGGGTACGATAGCGCCGGCATCGCGGTCATCGACGCGCACGGGGCGCTGACCGGTTCGAAGGCTGAGGGAAAGCTCTCGCGGCTGGCCGATCGGCTCGCCAACGGCGAAACGCTTTCGGGCGTGGTCGGCGTCGGTCACACGCGCTGGGCGACGCACGGCCGGCCTTCCGATGCCAACGCTCATCCGCACATGGATTGCAGCGGCCGTATCGCGGTCGTGCACAACGGCATCATCGAAAACTACGCGCCGGTGCGGGCGCGGCTGCTCGAGCTGGGTCATACCTTTGCGAGCGAGACCGACACCGAGGTCTTGGCGCACCTGATCGAGATGCACTACGACGGCAATTTGGAAGCCGCCGTTCGCCGAACGCTGCACGAAGTTCGCGGCGCCTACGCGCTGGGCGTGATCTCGAGCGACGATCCGGACCATCTCGTCTTCGCGCGCAACGGTGCGAGCCCGCTGGTCATCGGCATCGGCGAGGGCGAGATGTACGTGGCTTCCGACACGCCCGCCATTCTGCCGTACACGCGCAAGGAGATCATCCTTCAGGAGGGCGAGATCGCCGTCGTCGGTCGAGACGGGGCGCGGCTCACGGATTACGAGGGCTCTCCGATCGCGCGCGACGTGGTGCAGGTGACGTGGGATGCCGGTTCGGCCGAGAAGAGCGGCTTCAAGCACTTCATGCTCAAGGAGATCTTCGAGCAGCCCAACGTCATCAAGGAAACGCTTGCGGGCCGCGTCGACGACGACGGCATCGTCCATCTCGGCCGCGAGATCGGCAACATTACGCCGGAGCAGCTGAGCGGATTGAACAAGATTGCCATCACGGGCTGCGGCACGGCGTATCACGCCGGGATGGTCGGGATGTACCTGCTGCGCTCGCTGGTGCACTTGCCCGTCGAAATGGAGCTGGCGAGCGAGTTTCGCTACGGCGATCCGGTCATCGATCCCGCGACGCTGGTCATCGCGATGTCGCAATCGGGTGAGACGGCCGACACGATCGAGGCCGTTCGCATCGCGCGCCAGGCCGGCAGCGCGGTGTTGGGCATCTGCAACGTCCTCGGCTCGCACCTGAGCCGTATCGCGGACGGGACCCTGTACACGCGAGGCGGCCCCGAGATCGGCGTCGCGGCGACCAAGACGTACGTCTCGCAGGTGACCGCCATGACGCTGTTTGCGCTCTACCTCGCCCAGCTGCGGGGCGCGGTCGACGCGCGGCGCCTGCAAGAGATCTCCGACGGCACGAAACTGCTGCCGGCGGCCGTCGACGTCGTCCTGAACACCTCGGACGAGGTTCGTCGGGTCGCGCGCGAGATTCGCAAAGCACACAGCGTGCTGTTCCTCGGCCGCTACGTCAACTTCCCGACCGCGCTGGAGGGTGCCCTCAAGCTCAAGGAGATTTCGTACATTCACGCCGAGGGCTATCCCGCGGGCGAGATGAAGCACGGACCGATCGCGCTGCTGGACGCCAACGTGCCGGTCATCGGCGTGATGACGCACGACCGGGTGCGCGAAAAGATGCTTTCCAACCTGATGGAGTCCCGCGCCCGCGAAGCGCCGGTCATCGTGGTGGCCAATCACGGCGACGCCGAGGCCAAAAGCGTGGCGGACCACGTCTTTTGGGTGCCGAGGGTCGACGAGCTGCTCTCGCCGATCGTCAACGTCATTCCGCTGCAGCTGTTGGCCTACCACATCGCCGACATCGAAGGCAAAGACGTCGATCAACCGCGAAACCTCGCAAAAACCGTCACGGTGGAGTAACGGCATGCAAGTCGACCTGGGCGATCGGCCGATCGAGCGTTTGACCGAGATCTTGTTGGAAGCGGAACGCGCGCACGGCGTGTACGAGACCCGGTTGGGACACGCCGACGAGCACTGGGCGGCGTGGTACGCGCGGCATATCGTCGACCGTTTGAGCGAAGACGAAACGGCACGCTCCGAGTAGATGGTACGCAGCGACGGGCGGCGGCCCGACCAATTGCGCCCCGTATCGATCGAGCCGGGCTTCCTGAAGTACGCCGAGGGCAGCGCGCTGGTCAGCGTGGGCAACACGCGCGTACTCTGCGCCGCGTCGCTGGAAGAGCGCGTGCCGCAGTGGATGAAAGGCCGCGGTCTGGGCTGGGTGACGGCCGAATACGCGATGCTTCCGCGCGCCACCCAAGAGCGAACCCAGCGAGAGGCCGCCAAAGGGCGCCTAGGCGGCCGGACGCACGAGATCCAGCGCATCATCGGGCGCGCGCTGCGCGCCGTCACCGATACGCGAAAGCTGGGCGAGCGAACCGTTTGGGTCGATTGCGACGTGCTCCAGGCCGACGGCGGAACGCGTACGGCGGCGGTTACCGGTGCCTACGTTGCGCTGGCGCTGGCGCTGCGGCGCGATTTCGACCCGTCCGACCGCAACCGCTGGCCGGTCGACGCCGCGGTGGCCGCGACCAGCGTGGGCATCGTCGACGGGTTTCCGCTCCTCGATCTGGCCTACGACGAAGATAGCCGGGCCCACGTCGACCTCAACGTCTTCATGACCGATGCGGGCCGGTTCGTCGAGCTGCAAGGTACGGCGGAAGCGGCGCCGTTCGATCGCCGCGACCTGGATACGATGCTCGCCCTCGCCGAGCGAGGCATTCGCGAGCTGTTCGAGGTGCAGCGGGCCGCGTTGGGCGCGGCCTCGACCGCGAATGCCGTCTGACGAACGCCTCGCGGCGCTGGCCGCGCGCGTGGCGCTCTTTCACGTCACCGACCGCAGCCTGAAGCGCGCGCAGTCCGCAATCGAGGCGGCACTGGCGCGCGGGGACGTGAGCCCGGCCGAGCGAGAGGCGTACCTGCGAGCGGTGCGGGACTACTTCGAGAGCTTCGGGCGCGAGGCGCGGGTCCATCTGCGCGACGTCGACCGGCGCTTGGAGCACGCAAACCAAGTGCATTTCAACCTGACCGCCGAACGGGGAGTGGCCGTGAAGCGAATCGAGGCCACCGATGCCGTCTTGCGCGA
>DATJUC010000146.1:0-7358 GCA_035502675.1 Candidatus Acidiferrales bacterium
CGCGAACCGCAACCACGATGCAAAACTCGCCGGCGCCCCGGGCGTGCGCCGAGCGCGCCGCCGCGACGAACCCATCGACCGATGAAAGCGCCTCCGGCTCGACGCCGCTTGCGAACCGCGCGCTCTGCGAACAAAAGTTGCAGTCTTCCGAACAGCCGCCGCGTTTGGCATTGTACAAGACCTCCAACGCAATGCCGTCGCCGCAATACCGCCGGCGCACGGCGTCCGCCAGCGCGAGTACATCCGGGACCTCGCGTTCCTCGATCGTCATCAGCGCTTCCAACAACGAACGCGTCGCCGGAAGACCGAGTTGGTAAACGTGGGAGCGCGCCTCCTCGACGGCTAGGCTTGACATGCCGCCCCCCCAAGGAGCCAATCGAACATTCCCGCGCTCGAGCGCACGCCGTCCTCCTCGTCGATGGAAAATGGCATAATCCCTAAGATCCGCACGTTCTCCTTCAGCGCGCGCCGAACGTCGTCGAGGTATCGGCGTTCCACGCTCTCCCAACGCTCGACCAATACCGCTCCGGCGATCGCTATGCCCAAGCGTTCGCATCCGGAAACGGTCAACAGCGCGTGATTGATACATCCGAGGCGCAAGCCGACGGCGATCACGGCGCGAAGGCACGCCGCCGAGGCGACGTCTGCAACGTACTCGCGCGGGCCGATCGGCACCATCAAGCCGCCGGCGCCCTCGGCGACGACGCTTCCGCCGATCTCTTGGATGCGCGCCGCAGCGGTCGCGACGTCGAGCGGCTCCCTGCCGCCGGCTAGCGCCGCCGACCACGGATCGGCGGGCGTTGCAAAGCGCGCGAGCTCGACGTGCCGGCACCCCGCTAGGCGACCCGCGCGCGCGGCATCTCCCTCGTCGGCCGCGGCCACACCCGTCTGCACGATCTTCACGATCGTCGTCGCTCGGCCGGCCGTTCGCAGCGCGCGCGCCAACGCGGCCGTTACGCGCGTCTTGCCGACGTCAGTGTCGGTTCCGGTCACAAAGTAACGGTGCAACGCTTCAACGCTTCGATCAGACGGTCGAGCTGCTCCGTTCGGTGACTCGAACGGATCGAGAAACGCAGGCGCGAGGTCGCCTCGGGCACCGTCGGCGGCCGAATCGCCGGAGCGACGATTCCGGCGTCGAGCAGGTGCCGCGACAAGCTGAGCGCAGCGGCTTCGCTTCCGATCACGAGCGGAACGATCGGTGAAACCTCACTGCCGGCACCGGCAAAGCCGGTGCTCGGCAATCCACCGCGCAGGCGTTCGACGTTTTCGCGCAAGCGCGCGCGGCGATCGCCGGCACCACGCACGAGTTGAACCGACCTTCGCGCAGCTTCGGCCAGCGCCGGCGGCAACGCCGTATCGAAGACGAACGTACGCGCGCGATTCACCAGAAGCTCGACGACCTCGGCAGGGCCTGCGACGAAGCCGCCGTGCACGCCGAGTGCCTTCGAAAGGGTCCCGAGCACCACGACGCGCGGATCGTCCAGCCCGAACGCCAGTCCCGCACCCTCGGGCCCCGCGACGCCGAGCGCGTGCGCTTCGTCCAGGAGCAGGACGTCATCGGGCCCAGCGCGCGCGACAGGGCGTCCGGATCGACGGCGTCTCCGTCCATACTGAAGATCGTTTCGCTAACGACCAAGGCGCCGGCACGGCTGCCGGCGCGGCTGGGAATTCCGGCATGCGGGTACACCGTGCGCGGCGCGCCCGACAGTCGGCAACCGTCGATGAGCGATGCATGATTGCGCTCGTCGGAGTATACGTGCGCGGTCAGTTCCGATAACACCGGGATCGCGCCGAGCGCCGCGTGGTAGCCGGACGAAAAAAGCAGAACGCGCTCGCGTCCGAGCCATTGCGCGAGCTCCTCTTCCAGCAAGACGTGCTCGCGGTGCGCTCCGCCGAGCAGGCGCGCACCGCCCGAGCCCGCACGGGTCGCGCCATGAAACGCTGACAACACGCGCGGATGCCGCGACATGCCGAGGTAGTCGTTGGAGGAGAAGTCGGCGGCATCCACGCCGACCGGGGCTCGAATTTCGCGATACCGTTCCCGGCCGGCAATCGCTGCGAGCTCCACGGCGGCACGTTTCAAGTAGCCGGTACGATCGGCGTTCATGCGAGTTCCGCCTCCAGCGCGTCGAAGAATTCCTCGATCTCTTCTTCAGAGGACGAAAGCGGCGGCACGAGCTGGATCGTGTCGCCGATCGGGCGCGTGAACTGCCCGCGATCGTACAGAGCGTCCGCAACGCGCCAAGCGGCCGTGGCGTGGCCCCCGGCGTCGAGCAGTTCTGAGCGCAACTCGACGCCGATCATGCAGCCGGCTTGCCGCACGTCGCGAACGAGACGATGCCGCGCGAGGTACTCGAGGCGCGAAGCTGCGCGCCTGGCGAGCGCTGCCGCGCGCTGGAGCGTGCCCTCGCGCTCGAACAGCTCCAGCGACGCCACCGCCGCGGCGCAGGCGACCGGATTACCGGCAAATGAGTGCCCGTGAAAAAAATGCCGCCGCGAATCGGGCGCTCCCAGAAACGCAGCGTAGACGCGATCGCTGGCAAGCGTGGCCGACAGCGGCAAAACGCCGCCGCTCAGACCTTTCCCGAGGCACATCAGGTCGGGCGTCACATCCAGCGCGTCGCCGCCGAACATCGAGCCGGTCCGTCCGAAGCCGGTCGCGATCTCGTCGACGATCAGTAAGGGCTTCATGCCGCGCAGCCGGCCGTACCGGGCGGGCTCGACGATGCGCATGCCGGCGGCAGCCTGGACGACCGGTTCGACGATTACCGCCGCAACGTCGTCCCACGGCGCGGCGTCCAAATCGTAGCTTTCGAAGCTTATCGTCGAAAAGCGCGATTTGAACGGCTCGATATCGGAGACGCTCATGGCGCCCGCGGTGTCGCCGTGATACGCATCGCGCAGGCGCACGAAGCGCTGCCGCTGCGGTTCGCCGGCATTCTGCCAGTACTGCAATGCCAACTTTAGGGCCGCTTCGACGGCGCTCGCACCGTCAGAGGCGAAGAACGCCCGGTCCATGCGCGTCAGCGCGCAGAGCCGCTGCGCGAGCGACTCGGCGACCGGGTTGGTGGCGCCGAGCATCGTTGCGTGATCGAGCGTCGCCGCTTGCCGCGCGATGGCCTCGACGATAAACGGATGGCCGTGTCCGTGGACGATCGTCCAAATGGAACTGACCGCATCGAACAGCGTCCGGCCGCGGCGGTCTTCGAGCCGCGTACCGAAACCGCGCACGAAGCAGCGATCTTCGGGCGCGAACGTCGTCATCTGCGTGAACGGCAACCAGCTGCGCGACGCTTGGCCCAGCATCGGGGCGATCTATTCGCAAGGCCGGCGAGCGCGCCTTCCGTACGAATGGCGCGACCGCCCAAAGGCCGCGTCACGAAACCGCCGCGGGCTGCGTCACGTCCAGCGCCGTTCGGATATCCGCTAGGAGGTCGTCGACGTCTTCGACACCGACCGAGAGCCGCAGCAGATCGTCGGCGATCCCGAGGTCGGCGCGCTGCTCGGGCGTCAACGATCCGTGCGTCATCGTTGCCGGATTGCAGACGAGCGACTCCACGCCGCCGAGCGACACGGCCAGCGCGAAGACGCGCGTCGACGTCGCGATGGCCCGCGCCCGCTCCACACCGCCGTAGGCGCGAAACGAGACGATTCCCCCAAAGCCGCTCATTTGACGTCGCGCGAGCTCGTGCTGCGGATGGTCCCGCAACCCCGGATAGTCCACGTCCGCGACGTCCTCGCGGGACGCGAGAAACTCGGCGATCGCCTGGGCGTTGCGGGCGTGCGCACGCATTCGCAACGCCAGCGTTTTCGCACCGCGGGTGGTGAGGTATGCGTCCCACGGGCCGGGGATCGCGCCGACGCAGTTCTGATGAAAGGCGATCTGCTGGTGAATCTCGGGCCGGTCGGTGATGACGATGCCGCCCACCACGTCGCTGTGGCCGCACAGATACTTGGTGGTCGAATGCACCACCACGTCCGCACCCTGCTCGAGCGGGCGCTGAAAGAACGGCGTCGCAAACGTATTGTCGGCGGCGACGATTTGCCCGGGCCGTTTGAGTCGGGCGATCGCCGCGACGTCGGTAACGCGCAATCGCGGATTGCTCGGAGTCTCCAGCAACAAGAGTTTCGTGTTCGGTAAGATGGCGGCTCGTACCGCGGCGACGTCGGTCGTATCGACGAACGAGGTCGCGATGCCGTAGCGCGGCAGCACGGCGGTGAGCAGCCGATGCGTGCCGCCGTAGATGTCTTTGGCGGCAACGACGTGGTCGCCGCTGGAGAGCAGCGAGCAAAGACCCGCGATCGCGGCCATGCCGGATCCGAAGGCCGCACCGAAACGCGCGCCCTCCAGGTCGGCGAGCTGGCGTTCCAGCGCGAGACGCGTGGGGTTGCCGGTGCGCGAGTAATCGAAGCCCTTCGTCACGCCGATCTCCGGCAAGGTAAAGGTCGACGTCTGATAGATCGGGGCGACGGTTGCGCCCGTGGCAGGGCACGGTGGTTGTCCGCTCCAGATGGCTCGCGTAGCGAACCCGCGGGAGTGGCCGACGTGCTCGTTCGGCATGAGTTGCACTCCTGGTCGTAAAGCAAAAGCGGCCCCTCACCGCCGGTGAGGAGCCGCTCGTGGTATCTTCAGCCGAAGCTACGCCGCGATCAACCCTCCACCGTCCCGAAACGGGCGGCGCATCATGATCCACATGCGGGCGACAAGCGCGAAGCTCGACATGCGGACAAGGCTAGCACATCGGCCGACGTGGGGTCAAGCTACGATGGCAGTCGCCGTTAACCACCGCTCCGGGCCGCTCGGCGCGTTCTACTTGCCGGCGGTCGTCACGGGCTATGAGGCCGTCGCCGAAGCTTCAACGCGCGCGCCGGTTCGGGCCAAACGGAACGCACGTGCCATCCCAAAAGCGCAGGTTCCGTCCGCAGACTCGCAAAAGCTCCTTTTCCCCCGGAGGTGCGTCGTATGAACGAGCGTCGTCTAGTCGTACTCCTCCCAGCAGTTCTGCTCGCGCTCCTCGTTTGCGGCTGCGCGAACAGATCGACACTGCCGCCCGATCAGAACGACCCGTCGCAAGCCGCACTGCGTGACTCCTCCGGATCGTCAGGTAACGGCTACGCCGTCATTCATAGCTTCGCGGACGATCCGGACGGAGCGTATCCTAAAGTAGAGCGGCTCGCGACGGTCAACGGCAAACTGTACGGAACGACTCAGTACGGCGGCCTCTACAACAAAGGTACGGTCTTTGAGGCGCAACCCGGCGGTACGGAGCGGGTCATTCACAGCTTCGGCAAAGACGCCGCCGACGGACAGCAGCCGGTTGCGGGTCTGCTGAACGTCGACGGTACGCTCTACGGAACGACGTTGGAGGGTGGCACGCAATCCCTGGGAACGCTGTTCAAGATCACCTCGTCGGGCCAAGAGCACGTGATCCATTCGTTCGGAAGCGGCAACGACGGCACGTTCCCCAAGGCCGCGCCGGTGTTATACGACAACGTGATCTACGGCACCACGTCTTCGGCAGCTCGAGCCGGCGGCACCGTGTTCACGATGACGCGCAACGGTCACTATCATGTGCTTCACTTCTTCGGCCTCCACGACGGGACTGCCCCGGTGGCAGCCCTAGTGGTCGTCGGCAAGACGCTCTTCGGAACGACCCAATCGGGCGGCAAACACAGCGCGGGAACCGTGTTCAGCATTACGCCGGAAGGGCGCGAACGCGTCGTCTACAGCTTCAGCGCAGGCGCCGATGGGGCCGCTCCGTCGGGAAGCCTGGTGCAGGTCGGAAAGCTGCTTTACGGGACGACCAATACCAAGGGAGCCTACGGTGTGGGGACGGCCTTCGACATGCCGCTGAACGGCCCCGTAAAGACCTTGCACGCGTTCGGTCATTCATATGATGCGGGCTCGCCGGTTGGCGGGTTGTCGTACGTGCACGGCTGGCTCTACGGGACGGGCTCCGTGGGCGGCTCCTACAGCTTCGGCGCGCTCTACGCAATCGATACGCGCGGACACGAACGGCTGGTTCATAGCTTTACGGCTCCGGATGACGGAGCCAGGCCACTGGGAACGGTCATTCTTTACGGTTCGAAACTGTACGGGACGACGTGGGTGGGAGGCACGGTCCACACGTCGATAGGCGGCTACGGGACCGTATACACGTTGAACCCCTTATAACGCAACTGCCATAGTTCGCCATCGGCGCCTGCAGCTTGTCGCAATAACGCCGTCAAACGCTCCGTACGGAAGCCTGAACCGCTCACCGGCCGCGCGAATGCACGTCACCGGGTCACCTTTCGGCCGCCTCGCGCGTCGATTAGGCATGCCGATCCGCGACGCAGTCGAGTGCCGCACTGCAACCTTCGAACGCGAGCAACCGCATCTGCTCTCGACGGCTTTCCGCATCCTTGGGTCGCAGCCGGACGCTGAGGACGCGGTGCAGGAGGCCTGGATCGCCTTTAACCGTGAAGACCCGAACGAGATTGAAAACGCGGCAGCTTGGCTGACGACGGTTACCACCCGCTTGTGCCTCGATTCGCTGCGCCGGCGGCGCCGCATTCAGCCGGGATCGTTGGCCACACGACCCGACGACAACCGCGGCCCCCTGGAAACGGCGCTTCTTGCCGACGAGCTGACGTCGGCGTTTACGATCATCCTCGGAGAATTGACGCCACCGCAGCGTGTCGCGTTGGTGCTTCACGACGCGTTCGGTCTTCCATTCGAGGAGGTAGGGCGCATCCTGGGGAGCACGCCCGGCTCGGCAAAGAAACTGGCAAGCAGGGCTCGAGGACGCATCCGCCGGCACGCCGTGGCGCCGGTCGACGACGTTGCGAAAGCTCGGACGGTGGTGGAGGCGTTTCTACAGGCAGCTCAGGAAGGCGATACCCAGCGGCTCGTCACGCTTCTGCACCCACACGTCGTGCGCACGGCAGACCCCCACGTCGTCCCACCACACGGGCTCTTGCGGATCCAAGGCGCACGAGCGGTCGCCCATCACGCGCGATTCTTCCAAGCAAATGCTCGGCGAGCGCGGATTGCGCTGATCGGCGGCCGTCCGGGCATCGTCGTTCCCGGCCGCGGTGCGAGCCTAGAGGCGGCACTCGTGATGCACGTCAGGAACGGCCGCATTAGACACTATGACGTCGTCGCCGATCCCCGGCGTCTCGCGCTCTTGGAAGTAAGCTGATGGCCGTCGCTTGCATCGTCGTCGTCGGTGTAACGATCGTCCTCAACGCTTGGGCGGCTACAGCCGACTTCACGCGAGCCGCCTTTGTGATCAAGACCTCTGCCGAAGTACGCATCCCGAAAGGGTGGATTCCGATTCTCGGTGCGCTCAAGGGAGTCGCCGCAATCGGTTTGG
>DATJUC010000147.1:0-16813 GCA_035502675.1 Candidatus Acidiferrales bacterium
GATCGATGCCTCCGGCAGCGTTCTGGTTGGCGAGCGCGTTTGCCGGAACGACTTCGATGGCCGCCGGTGCGGCGCCGATCGAAAGATTGACGACGTTGTTCCCGCCCGGCGCGACGACGAAGCCGATCGTCTGCGCCGGAGCCGTCAGGGTTGATGGAGCGGCGACGTTCGAGCCATACGTCGCGATCGTCGCGGTGTAGGTTCCGGGAGCGAGCGAAAGCGCGGCCTGGCAGACGGTGCCCCCCGTGGCTGCCGGCACGCAACCGGGCGAGACCGGCGTCAAGTTGACCGTCTGATTGACGGACGTGGGTCCGTTCGCCACGATGGTCATAGTCTGCACGGGATAGGCGGTCGGACCCGGTGAGGGCGCGGGCGGTGTCGCCGTGGCCAGTACGCCCGGCGCCGGAAAACCCGTAAGGCCCGAGCTGGCCGGTCCGAACCGCTGCGAGGCCGGCGGCGCCGCCGACGGCCCCACCCACGGCACGTGAACGCGCACCAGCGTCGCGCCGCTGGGCACGCTCTGCGATCCCCCTCCGCCCTGCCCGCCGCCGGGCGGCATCATCATCGACGTAAAGCTCTGGCCGCCACCCGCACACCCGCTCAATGCAACGGCGCACGCGCAGAGGAGATTGAGCCACCGTCTTGGCCGTCTCACCTTCCGCGATCTTTCCGGACGAGTTCTAGAGCCACGTAATACGCAGCCGCCCCGACCCGAACCTACCGAAGCAGTGCTTCGACGCTGTCGCGCATCTCCGATGGAGACATTTGACCGACCACGATCTTGCGGACGACCCCGCCGCGATCGATGAACACGTGGACCGGTAAGCCTTCGATGCGGTACTGCCGGCTCAAGGCACCCGAGTCCACGATCTCGGGATACGTCAGACCGTGCTCGCTGCGGAATTGCTCCGCTTTGGCCGCGTCTTCCAGGACGTCCACGCCGACGACGTCAAGCCCTCGAGCGGCGTAGCGCCGCTGGAGCGCCTCGATAGCCGGGGCTTCGTCGTTGCACGGCGGGCACCAGGTCGCGAAGAAGTTCAAATACACCGGATGCCCGCGAAGTGCCGACAGCGACAGCGTTCCGGACGGCGCGAGCGGCTCGGTGAAGTCGGGCGCCGGCTGACCGACGTGGGCGACCGCGTCGGACCCTCGGCCCCCGCCGGCGCAAGCGACGACGGCCGCCGTCAGCGCGACGCCGGCCAGCGCGCGCGCAAGGTCGCCGGCGCTAGCCATAACTCGGAAAGGCGACGGCTTCGAGATCCGCATGCATCTGTTCGACCAATTGGTCAACGCCGTCGAAGCGCATCTGGTTGCGCACGAAGCGGAACTCCCGCAGCGCCAGCTCGCGTCCGTAGACCGTTTGATGGAAGTCGCGCAACCATGCCTCGACGGTTCGGTCGCGGCCGTCGAACTGCGGATTGGTCCCGATCGAAACGAGCGCCGCAAAGTCGCGCCCGTCGTACCGCGCCACCGACGAGTAGACGCCGTCCTTCGGCAGAAGCTTTGCGGGCGGCCGCACGTTGGCGGTCGGGAAGCCCAGACCGTGTCCGCGCCCGGCGCCCAACTCGACCGCCCCGCGTAGTTCGTAGCCGGGACTCCCGAGCAAGCGATCCGCTTCCCCGAGACGGCCTTCGCGGACCAGCGCGCGGATGCGCGTGCTGGAAATTCGCTCGCCGCCGTCGGTAACGTTGTCGACGGCCGCGAGAGCGACGCCGCGGTCGGCCAGATACGCGCTCATGAATTCGGCGTCGCCGGCTCGCCGGTGTCCGAAGCGGAACGTCGATCCGACGGCCACGCCTTTGACGTTCATCGCAATCAGGCGATCGAGAAACTCGGCCGGCGACAGGCGCGCGATCGCGTCGTCGAACGTCACGGCGAAGCATTCCTCAAAACCCGCTTGGGCGAACAGGTCGATGCGTTCTTCGGGGGTCGTCAGCAACGGCGGATCGCTTCCCGGCCGCAAGAACGACGCCGGATGGTTGGCAAACGTCAAGACGCCGGCACGCCACCCCGGCTTGCGCATCAACAGCGTGCGGCGCGCAATCTCTCGATGGCCGCGATGGAACCCGTCGAAAAACCCGATCGCCAGCACCAACGGCCGTTCCGACGCGCGCGCGAGCTCGTGATGCACGCGCACGATTACACGAACACCTTGCGGGGCGCGAGCAGCGCTCCGAGCGCCTCGCCGACGCCGACCAGCGTGCGCGACTCGTCGCGAACGAACACGTGTCTTCCGGCGGCGCCCTGCGGCAGCGGCACGACGCGCCCGGCGCGGAAGTCGGCCGAACCGCGCAGATCCAAAACGATGGTCGGAAACGGGATGATGTTCTCGGGCGCAATGAGGGCGCGCTCGGGGCGTTCGGCAATCTCGGCCATCGTCAACGCCTCGTAGAGCACGAACGGACCCGAGCCTTCCCGCACCAGAGCGCCCATGTGGGCGGGCACGCCGATGGCGGCGCCCAGGTCGTGGCAGAGCGTTCGCACGTAGGTCCCTTCACCGCACGCGATCCGGAGCCGTGCCACGTTGGGCGGCTCGATGCCGAGAATCGAGATCGCGTAAATCGTCGCCGTGCGCGCCCGGCGCTCGACCGTGCGTCCGGCCCGCGCCAGCTCGTAGAGCCGCTGCCCCTCGTGATGAACGGCCGAAAACATCGGCGGTACCTGTGCGATCCGGCCGACGAAACGCTCCAGCTCGGCCTCCAAGCGCTCGGGCCAGCCGGCGGGAACGCCGCTCTGCTCGAGCGGGTCGCCGTGGGCGTCTTGCGTCGTCGTCGAACGGCCGAGTACCAGCGTGCACGCGTACGACTTGCGCTGATCGCTCAGCAGCGGAATCAGCCGCGTTGCCTTCCCTACCGCGACCGGCAGGACGCCGGCGCCTTGCGGATCGAGCGTCCCTAGGTGACCGACGGCGATCTTGCGATCGCGTCCGTAGGTTCCATAGATGCGCCGCAGCCGCGCCACGATCTGTGCCGACGTCGGTCCGGCCGGTTTGAAGACGTTCACGAAACCCAGCATCGGCGCGTCCTCAGAAGCGCAGCTCTTTGCGCACGGCACCGATCGCTCCGATCGCTCCGCCGACGGCGACCAGCGCGGCCGCCGCAACTCCGATCGCGACGTGACCGGCAACGCTCCAGAGTACGAAGCAGGCGCCGCCCCCACCCATGAGCGCGTAGCCGGCAATCAGGAAACGCGCGTTGGGGAATCGCTTCGACAGAAACCACGCACCGCCGGCGCCGAATGCGAGAAGCACGATTCCGGCGACGGTCGTCACGGCGGAGGCGACGGCGAGCGCTTAGAGCCCGACGGCGAGCAGAGCGGCGTGGACGTCGCGAAACGCGTCCTCGAGCTTGCCGGGATACGTCAAACCCGACGCGCGGAAGTGGCCGCCCCCGCCGAAGCGCGCGGCGGCTTCTTGCACGTTCACGCGCCCGGCCGAGCGCAGGCTCACGCGAATCTCGCCGTCGATTGCCTTGAAGAGCGCGGCGACTTCGACGCCGTCCTGCCCGCGCAGCACGTTGACCGTGTCTTCGGTGTCTTCACCGTCCGCGCCGGTCTCGCGCAGCATCGCGTCGTCGACGTGCGAGTAACAGTAGCGGCCGCCCTCTTCGAACTGCATCGCGCCGACGATGCGGCCGAGCAGCCGGGTCGCGGCGACGCGTTTGCGCAGAAAAATCTCTTCGGTGATCTCTTCCTTGTCGGCACCCGCCCGCATGAGTTCGGCCGAGAGTTCGAGCGCCTCCGGCGACGTGTTGGAGTGCATGAACCCACCGGTGTCGGTCATCACCGTCGTCAGAATGCAGGTCGCGATCTGAGCGTCGACGGGAACGCCGAGTTCGCGCAGCAGATGCATCACCACGGTGCCGGTCGAGCATTCGGTCTCGATGACGTAGTTGAACTTGCCGAAGTGCGAGTTGCCGAGATGATGGTCGACGTCCAGCATGTTTTCGCGGTCGATCGGCGGCAGAAACTCGCCCGCGCGGCGGAAATCGCTCATGTCGCAGAAGACGTAGAGCGTATCGGGCGGCAAATCGGCCGGCAGCGCGCGCGAAACGCAGTCGCTATCCGGAAGAAAGCGCAGGTTGCGCGGCACCGGGTCCTGCTGGAAGTAATACACGCGCTTCCCCAGTTTTTTGAGCGCGAGCCCCAACGCGAGGCCGGCGCCCAGCGTGTCGCCGTCGGGCTTTACGTGGCTGACCATCACGAAGGCCGGACGCCGGCGCAGCTCCGCCACCACTTCGGCCGTGGAGGAAGCGTCCTGACGGCGCGCCGCGCTGCCGGCGGTCATTCGCCTTCCTCGGCGAGGCGATGCGGCACGGCATGCCTGTGCGCGTCGTCGCGCAGCGTCTTCGCCAACGCGATCGCACGCTCGGCCGAACGGTCTTCCTGAAAAATCAGCTCTGGCGTATGGCGCAGATCGATCTTGCGGCCGAGCTCGCCGCGCAAGAACCGCCCGGCATGATTGAGCGCGTCCATCGATTGACGCGCGGCGTTGCGGTCGCCGATCACCGAAACGAACACCTTGCAGTGCCGCAAGTCGTCGCTCACCTCGGCACGCGTCACGGTCACGAACGCCAAACGCGGATCCTGCAGCTCCTGCGAAATCAACGTTCCGAGGATCCGCTGAATCTCGTGATCGATCCTCGCCATTCGCTGCGCCTTCACTGCTTCTGCCCTTTCTGTCCGTTGCCGCGCGCGGCTCGCGCGCTCAAACGCGTAGAACGCCCGAACGCCCGCATCAAGCTCGCGCGAGCTCCGGCGCGACCTGCTCCATGGCGTAGGCTTCGATGACGTCGCCTTCTTTGAGGTCTTGGAACTTGGCGATCTGAATGCCGCATTCGAAGCCCTCGGCGACCTCGCGCACGTCGTCTTTGAAGCGGCGCAGGGACTCGACTTCGCCGTCGAAGACCACGGCGGAGTCGCGAATGACGCGCGCCTTGGCGTTGCGCGTAATCTTGCCGCTGGTGACGTAGCAGCCGACGATCGTGCCGACCTTGCTGACCTTGAAGACTTGGCGGACTTCGGCCCGGCCCAGCGTGACCTCGCGCTGAACGGGCGCCAGCATCCCGCGCATCGCTTTCTTCAGATCCTCTTCGATCTCGTAGATCACCTGATAGAAGCGCAGGTCGACGCCTTCGTTCTCGGCCAGCCGCCGAGCCGTCTCGTCGGGCCGGATGTTGAATCCGATGAGCACGGCGTTCGAAGCGCTGGCGAGATTGACGTCGTTGGGCGAAATCGCGCCGACGCCGCCGTGAATCACGCGTATGTCGACGTCCTCGTTCGAGAGCGACTCCATCCGCGTGCGCAGCGCTTCGAGCGAACCCTGGCCGTCGGCTTTGATGATGAGGTTGAGCGCTTTTTTGCCCTCGGCCGGCATCGACATGAAGGTCTCGAGCGAAACCCGCTGCGATCCGGTCGCCGAGATGCGGACGTCGCGACGCCGCGTGGCGCGTTTTTCGGCGGTCTCGCGCGCGACGCGTTCGTCGCTGACGACCATCAGCGTGTCCCCGGCGGCGGGAACGTCGGAAAGCCCCATCACCTCGACCGGAATCGAGGGGCCGGCCTTCTTCACTTGCTTGCCTTTGTCGTCGATGAGCGCGCGAACTTTTCCGAACGTGCCGCCGACCACGACGATGTCGCCGACGCGCAGCGTACCGTTCTGCACGAGCACGGTCGCAACCGCACCGCGCCCGCGGTGCAGCGCCGACTCGATGACGACGCCGGTCGCACGGCGATTCTTGTTGGCGCGAAGCTCGCGAATGTCGGCTTCGAGCAGCACCGTGTCGAGCAGCCCTTTGATTCCGTCGCCGCTCTTGGCGGAGACGGGAACCATCTCGACGGTGCCGCCCCAGTCGACCGGTTGGAGGCCTTGCTCGACCAGTTGCTGCTTGACGCGGTCGGGCTGCGCGTCGGGCTTGTCCATCTTGTTGATCGCGACCACGATCGGCACGCCGGCCGCCTTTGCGTGAGCGATGGCTTCGCGCGTTTGCGGCATGACGCCGTCGTCGGCGGCGACCACGAGAATCGCCACGTCGGTAACTCGGGCGCCGCGCGCGCGCATGGCCGTAAACGCTTCGTGGCCGGGCGTGTCGATGAAGGTGACCTTACGGTCGTTCTGCTCGACCGTATACGCACCGATCTTCTGCGTGATGCCGCCGGCTTCGCCCGCGGCGACGTTGGCCCGACGGATCTTGTCGAGCAGCGACGTCTTCCCGTGATCGACGTGGCCCAGCACGGTGACGACCGGCGGACGCGCCGTCAGCATCTCGGGCTTGTCCTCTTCCTGCTCGACGGTGACTTCCTCGCCGGCCTCCTTGACGACCGCGTTGAAACCGAACTTCTTAGCAACCGCGATCGCGACGTTGCTCGGAATGTTCTGGTTGATGGTCGCCATCGTGCCCATCTTGATGAGCTCGGTGATGACGTCTTTGATCGGAACGATCATCGACGTCGCGAGTTCCTGAACCGTGAGCAGGTCGGGGATCTCGATCGTCTCGAGCGCGCGCGCCGGCACGGCGGCGGCCGCCGCCTCGCCCTTCTTCTTTCGCTGGCGCTCTTTCTCGAGCAGCAGTTCCTTTTCGCGATCTTTCTTGGCGGCGGCTTTGTCGTCGTGCGAGCGCACCCGGTCGCCGGGACGCCCGCCGGCCGACGGCGCGGGCGCCTCGGTCGCGGTAACCGGCATGCCGGGCCGCTGCGGTCCGGGGCGCACTCCGGGCCCCATCGGGCGGAACGGACCGTTGCCGGCATGGCGGCGCACCGGCGCCGCCGCAGGCGCCGCCGAGGCGGCGGGGCGGCCGGGCGCGCCGGGGGCCTTGCCGCCTTGGCCGGGCAGCGCCTGGCCGGGACGCGGCGCGACGCCGGGCCGGCCCGGCATCCCGGTTTGCGGTCCGGGCGAAGCCGAGGCGGTCGTGGTCGGCGGGGGCGGACGACGTACGATCGAGGATTGGCCGGCCGGGACCGGACGGAGTTGCGGAATCGGTTCGTGCGGCGCGGGGCGCGGCGGCACCGGACGCGGACGCTGCGGAGCGGCCGGCGGCGGCGTTCCGGCGGCCGGCGGCACGGCCGGTGCGGCGGGCGCACTCGGCTGCTCCGGCGGCGGGGGCGTCGTTGCCGGCGGCCGCGCGGACGGCCGCGGGGCGGTGGTGCCGGTGACGGGCTTCAGGCGCGGAACGGGGGCCTCGATGACGGCGGCGGGGGGAGCCTTTTTTGCGGGTGCGCGCTTGGGAGCGACGGCCTCGCCGTTGGTCGCTGCGGGTGCGGCGGATGCGGCCGGAGCGGCGGCCTTGGTCGCGGTCGCGCCGGGCTTGAGCAAAACGCTGCGCACCAGGTCCGCGATCTGATCGGGGACGACGCTGAGCTGATTCTTCGCTTCGAATATTCCGCCAAGGCGCTCGTTGAAGAGCGTGGTGAGCTCCTTCGACGTGAGCCCTACCTCTTTGGCGAGTTCAAAAATCCGTACTTTTCCCGTGGCCAATTTTTCTCCCCAACGCGATGCGCGTTGCAGGCTCCGTCAAGTTAGGGGTTCACGCCCCCCGCGCTGCTACGCGAGGCCCCCAACCGACGTCGTTGGCCTCGCTAGGTCGTCAACTGTGCGCCCTCATGGTCTCAGAGCGCATCGTGGTTATTGCCGCACATCATCCCGCATCGTTTACGAACTCCTTATTAAACCACATTCGGCCGCTACCGCGGCAAGACCCGGGTAGCGTCTGTTCTTTATAACCCGTTGCGTGCACGAAAGGGAGCAGAGATACGCGCCCCTGCCAGGCTGCTTGTGCCGCCCTGGAGGGTCGGCCGACCAACCGCCCGCCGTGCGTACGAACCGGGTCAGCCGCTCGGCCGGAAATCGTTCGCGGCACCCCACGCATTGCCGGACCGGAACGTGTGCGGTTACTGCTCGTCCCCGAGCCGCTCGCGCCGGAACTCTTCGAGCCGGCGGATTAGTTCCGGGTCGATGTCGACTCCCTCGGCGGTGGCGACCGGTTCGACGACCTCTTCGGCCGGTGCGGCTTCTTCGGCGGTCCGTTCGGCGCGCTCGGTCATATAGCGCTCGCGGGCCTCGCCCGCCTCGCTCTCGCTTGCGATATCCAGACGCCAGCCGGTCAAACGCGCGGCCAGCCGGACGTTCTGCCCGTCGCGCCCGATCGCCAGCGACAGCTGATAATCCGGCACGACCACCAGCGCCACGCCGTCGTCGTCGAACAGTTCGACGCCGATGACCTTCGCCGGAGCCAGCGCGTTCATGATGAAGGTCGCCGGATCGGCGTCGTAGCGAATGATGTCGATCTTCTCGCCGCGCAGGTTGTCGGTGACGTTGGCGATGCGGCTCGACTTCGGGCCCAGGCACGCGCCGATCGGATCGACTTCGGGACGATTGCTCTTGACCGCGACCTTCGAGCGGCTGCCCGCGTCGCGCGCGATCGCCATGATTTCGACGGTGCCGTCCGCGATCTCGGGAACCTCGAGCTCCAGCAGCCGCTGCACCAGTCCCTCGGCGGTGCGCGAAAGAATGACTTGCGGGCCCTTCGGCGACTTCTTCACGTCGAGCACGTAGGCGCGAATGAAATCGTTGATCCGGTACGACTCGCCGGGGACCTGTTCGTCGAGGTACATGACGGCCTCGTCGCGGCCCTCCAGCGTTATGTACATGTTGCGCTGCTCGTAGCGCTGCACCGTTCCGGTCACGAGGTCGTTGAGCTTGCGCACGTACTTGTTGTAGACCGTGTCGCGCTCCGCCTCGCGAATGCGCTGAACGATGACCTGCTTGGCGGTCTGGGCCGCGATGCGGCCGAAATCCTTGGGCGTTACCTCTTCGTCGTAGAAATCGCCGACTTGGTAACGGTCGCCGGCCTCCTTGATCGAGATCTCGAGTTTCGGATCTTCGACGTTTTCGACGACGGTGCGGCGGTGGTATACCGTGTAGGCACCCGTCTGCCGGTCGACGATGACGATCGCGTTGGACTCGCTCCCGAAGTGCCGCTTGTACGCGGTGAGCAAGGCGGCTTCCAGCGCCTCGAGCAGCATCTCGAACGGAATGTTCCGTTCCTTTGCAATCGAGTGCAGAACGTCGATGAGTTTGTCGTCAGCTGCCGTGTCTGTTGCCATGCGATTTCTTCCGTTCACGTTTATCGCGCTGCAAATCCGCGCGAGGATCGTATTCCAAGTTGGCCGATTTGATCGTAGCGATGGGCAGCGGGAGCTCGCCGTTCCCGGTTTCCAGGATGACCGCGTCGCCGCGCACGCCCCGCAGAGTCCCGCGGTGCGTCTTTCCGCCGTTGACCGTCAGCGACGTGACCACCCGCACCGGTTTTCCCGCAAACCGGTCGTAATCGGCCGGTCGCACGAGCGGCCGTTCCAATCCGGCGGATTCGACTTCGAGCGAATACGGCGCTTCGAACGCGTCCAGGCTGGCGTTGATGCGCGCCGCGATCGCCTCGCAGAGCCCGACGTCGACGCCCTGCGGCCGATCGATGGTCACGCTCAACTCCGTCGAGCCGCGCGCGACGCGCGCGCGCCGCGCGACGATTTCGATCTCTCCCAGCGAACGGTCGTGTGCGATGGCGTCGAGTTCGCGTTCGAACGCGCGTTGCAAATCGCTAGCCAAGTGTTTCTTCCGGGTCCCTACAACAACGAAGCGCGGGACCTGCCCACGCTCTCACTACCTACCGGACTAAAGGATACCGTAAAAGCGAGACGGGCCGCAACCCCACGTGGGCGCGGCCCCTCCCTCGGTTCTTTCCTTCTTGCGAATCGTGCGCCCCCGGAAATTCGCCCGGTTAGCGTGGGCACGCTCGCGGCGGCCCCTTACTCGGCGCGGACTTCGCGGCCTTGGTAGCCCGGTGGATCTTGCGGTTCCAACCGCCCTCCTTCGTCAGCGACGATGTGCCGATCGGTAACCCAATTCTAGTGCGACGAATCTCGCAGGACAAGCGGGAAAGCAGGAAGGTCATGGCGACGGAGCAGTCGAGTTTTCGTACGGCACCAGCCGCCGGCCGTCGCACGGCGACGTTACGATGCCCTCGACGATCGGCGCCTCGCCGGAATAGAAGGGGCTCACCGGCCCGCTGTTCGGGCTGCCCCCGCCGATCGCAATTTGCGCGCCGTTGGCCGGCCCGACGTTGGCGTTGACGTTGGGTGGAAGCGGCGCGTAGTTTCCGGCCAGCTTCGCCGGATAGCGGACGAGCCAGCCGGTGCACATCGTGGTCGGGCCGGCTTTGTGCGCTTCGATGACCCACATCTTTACGCGCTCTTCGTTACCCGTGCCGCGGACGTCGTAGATGTATTTCGTCTTGGCGAGGACGGCGGGCGGCGGCGTGGGGTCCATATCGCCGCGCAGCGAGTAGGTGCCGACGTACTGTTTGGACGTCGGGGTCACGCTGTTGTGCGGCAGGAGCGCGCGCAGGCGGGCATTGAGATCGATCGCCGGCGTCGCTCGCGGCGACGTGGCCGGCCGTGGCGAGGGCGCGGGCCGAATCTGCACCGGCCGTTCCGGCGCGGGTTTGGCGTGCGGCTCGTTTCCGGGGCGCGGCCCGGGCGATCCGATGCCTTTCGGCCCGGGAGTCGGCGCGGTGCCCTGCGTTTTGGCGACGGCGGCCGAAGTGCTGGTCGGGCTGGGACTCGGGACGCCGCGATGCTGCGCCGGCGGAGCGCTTACCCGCGCCGCCGGCGCAGGCGAGGCGCTAGGCGCGGCGCTGGCATGAACCGCCACCGGCGCCGCGGTCGGCTTGGCGGTCGCCACCACCGGCGCCGGCGTGGCCGGCTTTTCGGTCGGCGGAGCGGTCGGGGCAGGCGGCCGCGGCGAGGGCCGGGCCGTCGGCGCGCTGGTCGGCGAAGGCGACGGCGGCGCCGTCGGGGGCGCCTTTACGGCGACGGCAACCGGGGCCACCGTCGGAGTCGTGACCGGCACGGCCGGAAGCTCGGGGCGCGGCGACGTCTCGAGGACGTTTTGGGTCGGCTGCGGCGCCGGCTGCGGAGATCGTTGCGGAATCGGACGCGGGTTGGGCGGCGCGGTCGGTGCCTGGCGCGCGAGTTCGTGACGATTCTGCGGAAGCTGTTGCGTCTGCGGCTGGACCAGCGGCGCGTGCTGCAACGGTGCGACGCGCGGCGCGTGCGGCACCGGCGGAGCCGCCTGCGTCGCCGGCTGCTGCGCGACTTGAATCGGCGTTCGGCGCTCGAGCGTCACGATCTCGCCGCCGGAGACCTTTTCGTTCGCGCCCTCTTGCGACGAGCTGACGAGCACCGAAAACAGCAACGCGGCGAGCAGCACGTGGACGATCAGCGACGCGACCGTGCTGACGGCAAGTCGTTCGCGATAGTAGCGATCCCGCGGGTCGCGCTGCCACATGGTAACCGGGCTTAAGTGCGCTTAACCAATCGCAGGAGCCTGCCGCCGGTTTCGCGCAGGCCATCACCTTCATGGAACCGATCCTGCAAAAACGCACGAAGATCGTCGCGACGATCGGCCCCGCATCGCGGGCCCCCGCCATCATGCGTTCGCTCTTCGTCAGCGGAGCCAACGTCCTGCGGCTCAACTTCTCGCACGGCTCGCACGACGAACACGCCGAGAGCATCGCCAACGCCCGCACGATCGCGAGCGAGCTCGGAATCCACGCCGCCGTGCTGCAGGACTTGCCCGGTCCGAAGGTTCGTACGGGCAGGCTCGCGGACGGGGTGCGGTCGGTGCGGTTGGAGCGCGGGCAAAGCTTTGAGATCGTCACCGACGAGGACGTGCAAGGGACGGCGGAACGCGTGAGCACGAGCTATCGCGACCTGCCGGCCGACGTCGCAATCGGAAATCGTCTGTACTTGCAAGACGGCCAGATCACGCTGCGGATCGTCGAGAAAACCGCGACGAGCATCTCCACGATCGTCGAATACGGCGGCGACCTGCGCTCGACGCAAGGCATCAACTACCCCGACGGATCGCTCAACGTCGCGACCGTCACCGACCGCGACTTCGAACACCTGACGTTCGGATTGGAACACGACGTCGACTACGTCGCAATCTCGTTCGTACGCTCGGCCGAAGACGTCGAGCGCGTCAAAGCCTTCATCGCGCAGCATGGCTCGCGGCGCGTTCCGGTCATCGCGAAGATCGAGAAGCACGAGGCGCTCGAGGACCTCGACAACATCGTTCGCGCCGCCGACGGCGTGATGGTCGCTCGCGGCGACCTCGGAATCGAAATTCCGATCGAAACGGTTCCGATCGTTCAGAAACGGATCATCGCCGAGTGCAACCGCGCCAGCAAACCGGTCGTGACGGCGACGCAAATGCTGGAATCGATGATCGGCTCGTCGCGGCCGACGCGCGCGGAGGCCACCGACGTTGCCAACGCGATTCTCGATGGGACCGACGCGGTGATGCTCTCCGGCGAGTCGGCGATCGGCGCGTACCCCACCGAAGCCGTGCGCACCATGGCCGAGATCGCGCGCGAGGTTGAAAAGTACTATCCGCATCACATGTTGCGGGACCGGCGCTTGGAGAACATGCAGCCGACCATCGCGAGCTCGATCGCGGAAGCCGCCACGCGCGCGAGCGCGGAGCTCGACACGCCGTACATCGTCACCGGGACGACCACCGGCAACACGGCGCATCACATCGCGGCGTTTCGGCCCCAGGCGCGGATCATCGCGCTCACGCCCGACCCGCACGTCGCGCGCCGTCTCGCGCTGCTCTGGGGAACCGAGTCGCTGCTGATCGACAAGTACTCGTCAATCGACGTCCTGCTCTACATGACCGAACGGCACATGGTGCAAGCCGGATTAGTCACCTCGGGCGACTTGGTCGCCTTCACGACCGGCATGCCGGTAGGCGCCGGTGGAACCAACGTCCTGAAGATTCACCAGATCCCGTAAGCCGCTAGGCGCGGCGCTGCGCCAGGAGTTGGCGGGCGTGCCGCAGCGCCGCGTCGTGCGTTTCTCCCGAGAGCATGCGCGCGAGCTCGGCCTCGCGCGCGGACGCGGTCGTCAGCTCGCGTACCGAGATCGTCGTCTCGCCGCGGCTCTCGCTTTTCTCGAGCACGTAGTGCCGATCGGCCCACGTCGCGAGCTGCGCCAGGTGGGTGACGGCAACGACTTGTGCGCCGGCTGCCAGACGGCCGATGCGCGCGCCGACCGCAGTCGCGGTCGCGCCGCCGATTCCGGCATCGATTTCGTCGAAGACGAGCGCGCCGTGCGCGGCTCGCGACGCCGCCAGGACGACGACGAGCGCCAGCAGCACGCGCGACAACTCGCCGCCCGACGCTACCCGCGCCAGCGGGCGTGCGGGTTCGCCGGCGTTGGCCGCAAACAGGAACTCGATCCGCTCGGCACCGCCGGGTCCGATCGGCTCCAGCGGCTCGACGGCGACGTCGAATCGGCCGGAACCCAAAGCGAGGTCGCCCAGCTCGGCCATGACGGCGCGGGAAAGCTGTGCCGCCGCCGCTTTTCGCAACTGCGTGAGCGACGCCGCGGCGACCGCAAGCTCGCGGCCGGCGGCGGTTGCCGCTTCGGACAGGGCCGCGACCGCCCGGTCGCGGCCCTCGTAGTTTTCGATGGCCGCGCGCGCCTCTCGCGCGAAGTCGAGCACGGCGTCGACGGTGCCGCCGTACTTGCGTTCGAGCCGATCGATCGTCTCCAGCCGCGCGTTGACCGCGTCGAGCTCCGCCGGATCGAACTCCGCCGCTTCGAGCGCGCGCGCGACTTGCGCTCCGAGATCGGCGGCCTCGCTTTGAAGCGTCGCCGCTTGCCCGCACATCGCTGCGAAATCGGCTGCGATCTCCGCGATCGCGCTCAAAGCGGCGCGAGCGTCGCCGAGCGCGTTGCTCGCACCGGCCTCATCGCCCGAGATTGCCTCACCGGCGCGACGAAGCGCGACGGCGATGCGTTCGACGTTGTCGAGATAGCGCCGTCGCTCGAGCAGTCGCTCGGCCTCGCCGCGCTCGAGACGCGCCTCCTCGATTTCGCTCGCCGCGAAACGCGCGTCGTCGTAACGCACCCGCGCGCGTCCCTCGTCGCCTTCGAGCGCGTGCAGATCCCGAACCAGCTGCGTCGCGCGAGCGTGGGCGGCGGCGACCGCGTCGCGCGCCTGCTCCGCCGCTTTACCGGCGTAACGATCGAGCAGTTCGAGGTGGTACGCCGGCGCCAGCAAACGTTGCGCCTCGTGCTGGCCGACGAGCTCGGCGACGTCCTGCGCTACGTCGCGAACGTACGCGGCGGTTGCCGGACGGCCGTTGAGGCGTATCGCCGAGCGTCCGGTATCGGCGACCTCGCGGACGATCGCGACCGTCTCTCCGGGATCCGATTCGAACCCGTCGGCGTTCATCCGATCGCGCAGCCGGTCGTCCGGATCGAACGCGAGCGTGACGACCGCGCGGGACGCGCCGCGACGAACGGCGTCGGATGCGGCGCGCGCGCCCAAGACGAAGCCCAGCGCTCCTAAGAGCATCGTTTTCCCGGAACCGGTCTCGCCGGTGAACATCGTCGCGCCGCGAGCGAACTCGATCTCCGCGCGAGCGATCAACCCGAAGTTTTCGATCTCGAGCCGGCTCAGCATTCGACCGTAATTAACGACGCGGTCCCTTGATGGAAACTCCCCATAACATCTTGGCTTCGAGCCGCTCGAAGAAATGCAGCGGCGAAAGCCGAGCGAAGCGTACCGATTTGGCGTGACGGCGAATGGTAACCGACGAGCCCGGGTCGACGTCGGCCAATACGTCGCCGTCGCACTCCATGTGCGCCTTGGCGATCTCCGAATCGCAGGAAATCTCGATGCGCGACGACGTCGGCACGATGAGAGGCCGCGAAAACAGCGTGTGCGGCAGCAACGGAACCACGCCGAATGCCTCGACGGTCGGCGCGATAATCGAACCGCCGGCCGAGAGGAAGTACGCGGTCGACCCGGTCGGGGTGGCCACGCAGACGCCATCGGCCGGAATGTGCGTCGTCTCCTGCTCGTCGAAGCGCAGTCCGAAGGGAACCATGCGCGAAACCTCGCCCTTGCGGACGACGACGTCGTTGAGCGCGAAGTAACTGCTTCCGCGATATTCGGCTTCGAGAGCGGTGCGTTCGTCGACGTACAAGCCCCGTTCGACCAGGTTCGGAAGGTCGCCGACGACCAGCTCGTCCTCGTCGAGCTCGGTCAAGAAGCCGAGCCGGCCGGTGTTGATGCCCAGCAGCGGGACGTCACCTTCGATGGCGATGCGTGCGGCGCGCAGCAGCGTGCCGTCGCCGCCGATCGTAATCAGGAGCGACGACTCTTCCAGGGCGCCCTGATCGCTGCGGATCTGCAGCGCGTCGTGCTGACCCAAACACGTCGCGATCCCGAAGCCGCGCTCGCGAAAAGCCGCGGCGATGCGGGCGGCGATCGCCCGCGCGTGCTCGCGCTCGACGTCGACGTACAGCGCGATCAGCTTGCGGCCGAGGGCCAGCGTCGTACTCATTCCGCCGAACCTTCGCCGAGGACGGCCTCGATTCGTGCGTCGCCGACCGCCCGGCCGGAACGGCGAATTTCCACCAGGAATTCCCGGTTTCCGGCGGGCCCGCGCAGCGGCGAGGCGGTCAGCGCGACCGGTACCAGGCCCATCCCTTCGACGGCTTCCAGCGTCTCGGTGAGGACGGCGCGGTGCACCGCCCGATCGCGAACCACGCCGCCGCCGCCGAGACGGTCGCGACCGGCCTCGAACTGAGGTTTGATCAGGCCGACGACGGCGCCCGCGGGCCGCAGGTACGCCTTCGCGCGCTCCAGGATCGTCCGGACGGAGATGAACGACGTGTCGACGACGATGACGTCGAAGCCGTCCGGGAACGCATCGTCGCCGAGCAAGCGAAAGTTCGTGCGCTCCATGACGGTAACGCGAGAATCGTTGCGCAGCCGCCAGTCCAGCTGGCCGTATCCGACGTCGAGCGCGGTCACGTGCGCCGCTCCGCGCTGCAGGAGACAATCGGTGAAGCCGCCGGTCGAAGCCCCCACGTCGAGCGCGACCGCTCCGCGTACGTCGAGGCCGAAGGCGTCCAAGGCGTGCTCCAATTTTTCGCCGCCGCGACTGACGAACCGGCGACCGCCTTCGATCGCAACCTCCGCGTCCGGTTTGACCGCGTGGCCGGCTTTGCTCGCCACCTCGCCGTCGACGCGCACGCGTCCCTCCATGATCAGGCTGCGCGCCTGCGATCGCGTAACTCCGGCGCGCTCGGCAACCACCGCATCGAGACGGGACGTGCGATTGGGCACGGCGTAGAGTTTCTCGGGAGGGCTTGGCGATGCCCGTTCACCTCAAGCCGCTGCACCCGATCGATTTCTTGATCCGCAGCGCTCACGTTTACCGCGAAAAGACGGCGGTCGTCGACGGGGCTATTCGGCGCACCTATCCCGAAACGCTCGAGCGCGTCTATCGCTTTGCGAACCTGCTCCGCCAGCTCGGACTACGGCCCGGAGACCGCGTCGCCGTCATCGCGCCCAACGTGTCGCAACTGTTGGAAGCCCATTTTGCGGTACCGCTGGCCGGGGGAATCCTCTGCGCGCTCAATATCCGGCTGATGGCGGACGAGATTGCCTACATTCTGCAGCATTGCGGCGCGTCGATCGTGCTCTACGACGCGGAGTTCGAAGGATTGCTGTCGCAGCGCACGCTCCACCCGCAATTGCTGAGAATCGGTGCCGGCACGCTCGACGCCCTCGATTTCGAAGGGGAGCTCGCGGTCACGCCGCCCGAGCCGATCGCTCCGCTGCTGCCCGACGAGGACGCGACGATCTCGCTCAATTACACGAGCGGAACGACGGGCCGTCCCAAGGGGGTGATGTACACGCATCGCGGCGCGTATCTCAACGCCATGGCGGAGGTTT
>DATJUC010000148.1:0-34847 GCA_035502675.1 Candidatus Acidiferrales bacterium
TCGGAATGCCTGACCGGCGACGCGCTCGGCTCGGTCCGTTGCGACTGCCGGGAGCAGCTCCACGCGACGTTGAGCTACTTCGGCCAGGTCGGTCGCGGCGTCCTTCTCTACCTCCGGCAGGAAGGCCGCGGCATCGGGCTGGCCAACAAGCTGCGCGCCTACGAGCTGCAAGACCGGGGCGCCGATACGGTCGAAGCCAATCTCGCGCTGGGCCTGCCGGCCGACAAGCGCGATTACGGCATCGGTTCGCAGATCCTGGTCGATCTGGGCGTCAAAGAGATGCGCGTCGCTACCAATAATCCGCGCAAGATCTTCGGCTTGGAGGGTTACGGGCTCAAAATCGTCGCGCGCGTGCCGATGCGCGTCGAGCCGACCGCGTACAACAAGCGCTACATGGACACCAAGCGCTCGAAGCTCGGCCACATGTTCGACGACGACGACGCAGCGGTTTCGTGAAGCCCGCCGACGGTTCGCGCGGAGACGCACCGGTCTGCGAGGGCAAGCGATTCGGGATCGTGGCCGCCCGCTTCTATCGCGAGTTGAGCGACTGGCTGACGGACGGCGCGCGGCGAGCGTTGACCGACTGCAGCGTCGCCGATGCCGACGTCGAGGTGTTCGACGTCCCGGGCTGCTTCGAGCTGCCGCTGGCGTGCCGAAATCTCATCGAGCAGCGCGGTTTCGATGCGATGGTCGCCCTGGGCGCGGTGATTCGCGGCGAGACGCCGCATTTCGACTACGTCGCCGGCGAGTGCGCGCGCGGCTTGATGGACGTGCAACTTCGCACCGGCGTGCCGATCGGCTTCGGAGTGCTCACGACCGACGACGTCGCGCAAGCGCAAGAACGCGCCGATCCGGCGCGCGGCGACAAGGGATACGAAGCCGCACTTGCCGCGGCGACGCTGCTGCGCCTGTCGACCCGGCCATGAGCTGACGGCGGGGCGGGCTGCGGCCCTTCGCTCGGGCGCCGACGGCACGCTCGCCGCCGGCCGGCTGCCGCGCCGGCGTAGAGAGAGCGACAAAAAGGAACAATCCGCTTAGTCGCGCATCTACGGGGCCTTACCCGTTGGAGGCGGAATCGGTGGAAGACAAGATTTTGACGTGTAAGGACTGCGCAGCGCAGTTCGTTTTCTCCGGTCGCGAACAAGAGTTCTTCGCAGAGAAGGGCTTCGTCAATCAGCCCCAGCGCTGTCGCGAGTGTCGGCAGTTGCGGCGCGCGCAGAGCGGCGGCGAGGTGCCGGCGCGTTCCAGCGCCCGTCCGAGCTTCGAGGCGGTTTGCGCCGAATGCGGAACGCAGACCACCGTTCCGTTCCGTCCCCGGGGCGATCGTCCCGTCTATTGCCGGAGCTGCTTCACCGCACGAGTTCCGGTCGGCGTTTGAGCCGGCTGGAAGCCGTCGCTTGGGGAGACGACGCGGTCGTCTACCTGGATCAGCGACTGCTTCCCGCCGAGACGCGCTACGTTCGGGCGCGTACCGCCGGCGAGATCGAAGCGGCAATACGATCGCTGGCCGTGCGCGGCGCTCCGTGCATCGGAGTTTTCGGTGCGTACGGCGTCGCGCTGCTGCGGCAGACGATCGCCGACGACGCCGAGTTTGCCGCGGCCGCGCGGAGAGTACGCGAAGCCCGTCCCACGGCCGTCAACCTCGCCTGGGCGGTCGACCGGGTGACCAACGCGCGCGACGCGCTGGAAGAAGCGCGCGCGATTCACCGCGAGCAGATCGAGGTCGACGAGGCGATCGCGGAGCACGGTCTCGAGCTGATACCCAAGGGCGCGCGCATCGTGACGCACTGCAATACCGGTCCGCTTGCGACGGCCGGCGGGGGCACCGCGGCGGGCGTGATCTTGGCCGCGCAGCGGGCGGGAAAGAAGCCGCGCGTCTTCGTCGACGAAACGCGACCCCTGCTGCAGGGCTCGCGCCTGAACGTGCTCGAGCTGACGGCGGGCGGCGTCGACGCGGTGCTGCAGTGCGACGCAGCAGCGGCGATTGCGATGGCGCGCCAGGGCATCGATCTGGTCATCGTGGGTGCCGACCGCATCGCCCGTAACGGCGACACGGCCAACAAGGTCGGCACGTACGGCCTGGCGATTTTGGCGGCACATCACGGCATCCCGTTCTACGTCGCGGCGCCGCGCTCGACGTTCGATTTTACGATCGACGGCGGAGCGCAGATTCCGATCGAGGAGCGAGACTCCGAAGAGGTCACGTCGTTTCGCGGCGTCCCGGTCGCGCCGCCCGGGACGCGCGTCTACAATCCGGCCTTCGACGTGACGCCGGCGCACCTGATCGCCGCGTTCGTGACCGAATGCGGCATCGTCAGGCCTCCTTACGGTCAAACGATTCCCGATCTCGAGCTTCGTCCGGCGATAAGCATTCGTTAAGCATCGAGAGGGGCGGCGCGCCCCTCTGCGAAGTGGCGGCTATGCCGCACCGTATCGTCGCAACCTTGACGTGCGCCGCACTGATCGCCGGCTGCAGCACCGGGTCGTCGTCGCCGGTGATTCCGGATCGAGTGCAGGACCCGCGCGCGGCCTTGGCCGCGCCGCCGGCGCCGGTCAAAGGCAGTCCGATTCAGCACGTCATCGTGCTGATTCAAGAGAACCGCACGATGGACAACCTGTTCAACGGTTTTCCGGGCGCCGACACGGTCGATAAAGGAAAGAACCACGAGGGCAAGCGGGTGCTGCTGCAGCCGGAAGGCTTGGAGTGGCAGTTCGATCCGAGCCACTCGCACCGTTCGCTCCAGCTCGAGTACGACGGCGGAAAGATGGACGGATTCGACCTCGACAAGTGCGATCTGAACCCGTTGAGCTCGAGCGGGTGCACGGGCGTATTCGGACCGCCCAAAGACTTCACGTATTCCTACGTTCCCGAAAGCGAAGTGCTGTTCTACTGGATTCTGGCCGGCTTCGTCGACCACGTCGGCTACGGGCTGGCGGATCGAATGTTCTCGTCACGGCAAGTTCCGTCGTTTCCCGGCCATCAGTACTTGATCGCCGGCAACACGCCGGCCGCCGACGATCCGGAGGGGCCGGGCGAGAGCGCGCTGGCCGGTATTTGGGGATGCGACGCGCCGCAGGGCGCTCGCGTCAGCGAATTCGGAGCGGCTTACGACGATCCGCTCCACGTCGGCCGGCCGTGTTACGGATACCGGACGATCGCGGATCTCATGGACGCCAAGGGCATCACTTGGAAATATTACACCGGCGCCGTCGGTACCAACGACGGAACGATCAGCGCGTTCGACGCCGTTCGCCGGATTCGGTACGGCAAAGATTGGTCGCGCAACGTCGTCTCGCCGATGACCCAGATCATGACCGACATCGAAAACGACACGCTGCCGCAGGTCTCATTCGTCACGCCGCCGGGTCCGGCGTCGGATCACGCCGGATTCCTCACCTCCGGCGGCCCCGCGTGGGTGACGTCGGTGTACATCTATTTGACGGAGCAGAAGAAGCTGTACGGAAACACGGCGATGTTCGTGACGTGGGACGATTCGGGCGGCTGGTACGATCACGTGCGTCCACCCAAAGACGCGTTCGGACCGCTCGGGTTCCGCGTCCCGCTGATCGCGATCTCGCCGTACGCTCGACAAGCAATCTCCGGCAAGACCCACGACTTCGGCAGCATCCTGCATTTCATCGAGAAGAACTGGGATCTGGGAACGCTCGGCCAGCAAGACCTGACTGCCGACGATCTCTCCGACATGTTCGACTACCGGCAAAAGCCGATTCCGCCGGTCGGAAACTTCGGATCCTTCTCGGCTTCGCAACTGCGCGCGAAGTACCCGAAGTCGTACTTCGATCGCTTGGCCGCGGATCCGCGTCCGGTCGACGACGACCGTTGAAGTTCTACGAGTTCGTCGACAAGGCGCCCGCGATCGGACGTCTGGTGGCGATCGAGGGCACCGAGCGCGTCCTGGCCGACCGCGCGCTCGAGATTCTTCTCGACCGTCTGTTGCCGCCGGAAGTTCGCGATCTGAATCTGCAGCGGTTCGGTCCGGAAGACGCAGCCGATGCGGGGCGCATTCGCGACGCCGTGCAAGCGATGCCGTTTCTGGCGGAGCGGCGCGTGGTCGTCGTGAGCGACGCGCACGCGCTCAAAGCTCAGCCGCGGCGCGACGTGCTGGCGATCGCCCAGGACGTTCCCGACGGCAACACGCTGGTGATCGTCGACCTGCTTTCGCCGCGTTCGCAGCGCCCCGAATCGCTGGGCGCGCAGCTGGGGCGGGCCGCGTTGCGCGTCGACACGACGGCGGGACCCGAGACGCGCGAGCGTTTCGTCGCCGAGACCCTGGAGCGGCTGGGCGTCAAAGCGGAGGCGCGCGCGATCGATCGCATCGTCGAAGGCGAAGCCGGCTTGGCCGCGGTTCGCAACGACCTGGAGAAGCTCGCGCTGGGCGGCAAGAAAATCACGCTGCAGGATCTTGAGACCGAATCGCTCTCGATCGAAGATCCGAAAGCCTATCGCTACGCGAGCGCGCTGGTGGAAGGGAAGATCGCCGAAGCCCTGTCGGTCGCGCACGAATGTTTTGCCGGCGATCCACGCGGAGCCGCGATTCCGTTGCTGTCGGCCCTGGCCACCGAGTGCGGCTTCCTGTGGGAGTTGGCGCGCCCGGGCGGAGAACTGCCGGCGCGCGCCCGCTGGCGCGAGCGGGTCTTGCGTCCGCTGGCGCGACGGGTCGGCGAACGCCGGGCGCGCATCGCCTACGAGCGCGCGGTGCGGGGCGTCGAGGCAGTCGTCACCGGACAGGCGGGCAACGACCCCGACGACCATCGTACGCTGGTGGAGCGCATTACGATCGAGCTGTCGGGAATGTCTCGCGCGGTTTGAGCCGAAAGGTGCCGGCGGGAGGGCGAGTGATATGCACCGCTGCTTTGGCATTGGCATCCTCGCGGCCGCCGCAATTGCCGTGGGATGCAGCGCCGGCGCCGGCCCGTCGCCGGACGCGGCGTTGCCGCCGCTCGCGCAAGCCCGCAGCGCGCATACGCTCGTCGCTCGGCTCGCGCTGTTGATTCCCCCGCGACGGCGGGAGCGGCATGCGCGCTACATCTCGCCCGCGACGCAGTCGCTCGCGATCGTCGTGCAGCCGGTCCCGTCGGCCGGGCCTGCCTCGTCACCCTTGCCGGTCCAGACGTTCAACGTCGCGCCGCCGGCGTGCAGCGCGGCCGGCGGTTCGCCGAACCGCGGGTACGCGTGCCGGTTCGACGTCGAGGTGATGCCCGGCAGCGACGCGTTCTCGCTGACGGCCTACGACGCGAAGAACGCCAAGGGTTCGGTGCTCTCGGCCTACGCGTCGGCGGTGCCGGTTCCGATTCCGGCCGGCGGCGCGCTGCATTTTACGCTCGAAGGCGCGGTGAGTTCGGTTGTGATGTACGCCGGTACTCCCTCGACGCAGCAAGGCGCGGTGCCGATCGGCGTGGCCACCAGTCTGCCGGTTTTCGTTCAGCCGCTCGACGCCGACGGCAACGCGATCTTCGCGCAGCAATCCGGCAGCGGATACGTGCCGTACCTCGCACCGTTTCGCATTCGCGTCACGCCCGCGTCGGCCGGCGTGACGTTGAAGAACGCGCGCGGCTCGGGCGCCTCGGTCACGATCGCCGGTCCGGCCGATCTCGCGATCGTCGCCGCGTACGACGGCTCGGTGCATTTTCAGGGCAGCGCGATTTCCGACACGTCGTTCGCGCTGACGCCGTCGTTCGCAAGCCAAAGCGGGGCGGGCGCTCGCACCGGCACGCCGGCGCCGAACTCGGCCGAGATCGATCTCGCGAGCAACGCGCTGGGCTACGTGGTCGCGACGCCCAACCCCGCGCCGTCGGGACCGGTCCTCGCGGAAGGGCTGCAATATGCCGCAAAGAGCGGAACGTTCTACTACGCGGTTAACGGCGGTACCACCAGCCAGATCGGAACGTTCCGGCCGGGCGGATCCAAACTGCGCGATGCGGCTGCGCTGGGCGTCGATTTTCCGGCGGGCGGTCTGTATGCGGACAGTTACGGCGGCGCGTGGTTTTCGTCGGGGACCAACGTCTATTGCTTCAAGCAGTTCGCGTCGCGCGTGGCCGACGAGACGCTGTCGCCGGTGCCGCCGTCGTCGGGAAGCGCGTTCGTCGAAGGAATGACGCAAGACGCATCCGGCAGGATGTGGTTTACGAGCGGAGTTTTCGGCGACGGAACCGAGCTGGGCGGTTTCGCCGACGCGCCCGTCACGGGGGCGTGCCAAACGGGGACGCTCGAGACCGCGAGCTATCAATATAACGGCTACGGTGAAGGACCGACGCTGTATGCGGTCGGTCCGCAGTCGACGGGCAGCGGAATTTGGGCGGCCGACGACTACGGCGGCGGGCATCTTTTCGGCGCCGCCGTTCCCCGGGCGAGCGCGACGCCGTCGGTGCAGAGCGTCGCCTACCCCGCCAACGACGTGTTCGAAGGGTTCGCGCGCGCCTCGAACGGCACGGTCTACGCGCTGACCTCGAACCAGGCGGCGCAGCGTAACCGGCTGGAAACCGTCTCGCCGTCGGGCGCACTCGCGAGCGTCGCCGCGCTGCCGTATGCAATGGTGCAAGGCTGGAAGTTCGCGTTGACGCCGTCGCTGCGGCTCGCCTACGACGACGCGTATAACGGCGTCGAGGTGTTCGACAAGCCGAGCGGCAAGATCGTCGCGGCGCCAATGCCGATCGCGCCGCATCTCGACCGAACCGTTTCCGCCTCGTGCAACGGCGTGGCGTTCGACGCGACCGAGGTGCCGTGGACGCTGTGCACGCGGTCGGACCGCGCCGCCGCGGTCTATCGCTTGTTGCTCACGCCGACGTGGTCGGTCTTCCCGGGAGCGTCGCTCGGCGTCGACGTCGCGTCGTACTGCCAGATCAACTATCCGCTCGGCATCGGTGAGGCGTTTCCGGGCGATAGCGCGCCGTTCACGATGACGTCGTCGAATCCAACCATCGCGAAGCCGAACGGAACGATCGCCGGCAATTCGCACTTGCTGTCGGTCGAGGTCGGCGACGGGACCGGAAAAGCCGTCGTCACGGTCACCGACAAGAAAGGCCGACGTGCGGCGGTAACGTTCGACGTCACCGACGACGCCAACGCGATCGGATGCGACTAGCCGGACGCCCTCGCGTTTTCGACGCGTAGCCCAGCCCGCAACGGCGAGGAGAGCCAACGCAGCCGAGAGGCGGTGGTTACTTGACATATCGTCGATATATCGAGTAAGTTACTCGTAAGCACGGTGACTATTCGAAAGGATCTCCTGCATGGATTACGCGATCCTGGCGACCCTCTGGAACGGACCGGCCACGCTGCCCGAACTGGTGGGGGCCGTCTACGACCGGACCGGGCGCTCGGTCAGCCCCGCCCTCGTGGACGTCTACCTGCGGCTGTTCGAGCGGTTCGGGTTCGTCCAGCGTACCGGGGCCGAATCACCTTACACGCTGGCGGAACGCGGCTCCGTCTATCTGGCACACGCCGCCACCGTCTAGGAAGTACGATCATGGGATTTTTTTTCAAACACGGACACGAAGGCTTCGAGGCGCGTTTCGGCCCCGGCATGGGCCGCGGACGCCATCGCGGGCGCGGCGGCTGGGGGCCCGGGGGCGGCTGGGGCGCGCGCGGCCGCGGCGATCTGAAGTACGAGATTCTCGAAGCGCTGCTGGACGGACCGCGGCACGGTTACGACATCATGCTCACCATCGAACAGAAGCGCGGATTGCGCCCAAGCCCGGGTTCGATCTATCCGGCGCTCCAGATGCTCGAGGACGGCGACTACGTCCGCGGCCAAGAGCGCGACGGAAAGCGCGTCTACGAGATCACCGGCAAGGGCCGCGATCTCTACAGCCAGCGCGGCGAGGCGGACGGTGAAGAGATGCCGTGGAGCGACCCGGCGTTCTACGCAACCATCGCCGACGCGATGCGGCAAGTGCACGGCATCAAAGACGCGGCTAAACGCATCGCCAAGAGCGGCAATCTCGAGCTTTACAAGAAAGCGGTCGAAGTGCTCGACCGGGCGCGCCGCGAGCTGCTCGACATCCTCGCCGACCACGTCTAGCACGGTCCCGCAGGGGGAAGCTTTTTGCCGATGCCCTTTCTTAGCGCGCTAGGCGACCGACGGCTCGCGAATTCGCCAGCCCCAGATTACAAGCCAAAGCGGCACGTTGCCGCCGAATGCCGCCGCATACTCGGGGCTCGCGAGCATGCGGAAGGCCGTCGCCAGTTTGAAGCTTGCGGCGATGGTGACCGCAGCATAGGCTAGCTGGAACCAGGCGGCAAGCAGCGAGACGGCACCGCCAAGCACGCCGGGTGTTTAAATGCTCCACTGCCACGCGTTCCACGACTCGACCACCGGGTTGGGCGCGAATCCTTTGAAGTCGACGCTGACGGCTTCTTGCTGCCGCTGCCACCACAGGAAAATAATCGGGTTGTCGCGCGCCAACAGGCGCTGAATTCGGGAGTACGCCGTCGCACGGATCGCCTGGTCGTAGTGCATCAACGCGGCTCGCTGCGCGGCTTCCATCTGCGGGTTGCAGTAGCGCGACAGGTTGTAGCCCCCGGGCGGGATCGTGTCGCAGAGAAACTGCGACGAGTCGTCGGGATCGATGCCCGCGTACCACGGCCCGAGCGTGACGTCGAACCTACCGCTCTGCGTGATCCCGCCGAGCGCCGCGCTTTCGTACAATACGTCGATCGGATAAAATTTGATGTCGACCGCGATACCGATCCGGTGCAGGGCTGCCTGCAGGAGCAGGCTTTCCGACCGGTGCGTCACGTTCTGCGTATCCGTGGCGAGCAGAAGGTCCAACGGACGGCCGTTTTTGCCGGCCATGCCGTCCGGCCCGAAGCGGTACCCGGCTTGTTCGAGCGCGCGGCGCGCCTCGCGGACGTCGTAGGGATAGGATTTGACCGTGGGATCGAAGGCCCACATCCAATTCGGAATGTCTTCGGTCGCAACGTGCATCTGGCCGTGCGTCAAGTCTTGGACCATGGCGGCTTTGTCGAGCGCGTAGGCGGCGGCCCGGCGAACCAGCGGGTCGGGGACGCGCGCGTCGTTGAACTGCACGCCCTCGTAGCCGTTCATGTTCACGAAGACGACGCGCACGCCGGGCAGCGCGTGCAGCGACGGGTAAGTCGCGATCGACGGCTGGAAGACGTAGTCCAACTGGTGGGTTCGCAGCAGATTGGTCGCCGAGTTCTCGTCGGGCACGATCGAGATCTTGATGCGGTCGAGCTTCGGGCGGCCCAGAAAGAAGTGCGGGTTGGCAACGACTTCGATCGAGTCGCCGTGCCTCCACGACGAAAAGAGAAACGGCCCGTCGCCGACGGTGGGGGCGTCGTTGAACGGGATCCGGTTGATGTTGGGATATTTCGCGAGGACGTGGGCCGGCGCCACGTCGTACGGTTGATCGCTCTCGGCGAAGAACGTGTTGACGAACGGTGCGAAGCGGCGCTTGAGGTGCACGACGACGGTTTTGGCGTCGGGCGTGTCGATCGAGCGCACCACGTCGTAGCCGTGGCGGGAGATGACGTTGTCGCCGGGGTTTTCGATCGCTTGCCACGACCACTTCACGTCGGCGGCGCCGACCGGCACGCCGTCGCTCCAACGGGCGTCCCGGCGAAGGTGGTAGACGATCGTCAGCCCGTCGCTGCTGATGCCGCCGTTCTCTTGCGTCGGCACCGCCGTCGCGAGCATCGGGATCGGATTGCCGCGGACGTCGGCCGTGAGCAGCGGCTCGAACATGAGGCGGTCGACGAAACCCTCGTCGGTCGTCGACGCCAGCAACGGGTTGAGGCTTTTGGGTTCATCGACGGTGGCGACGCGCAGAAAGCCGGGGACGGTCCACGGGTGCCGGCCCGCCGTCTGCTCGCCGCCGGCCCGCGTGCACGCGGCGCATGCGAGCACTAGGACTGTCATCGCGACCGCCCGTCTCATCGTGGCCGCTTCGCGCGGGAGGCCGCCGGCACATGCCGGAGGCGCGGGCACCCCGGGGGCGAACCCCAAGGCGTCCCATGGACTACAGTACCTACGCTTCGCCGTTCTCCTGGAGATACGGCCGTGCCGAACTGCGCTCGCTGTTCTCCGAAGAGACGCGCCGCCGGCTTTGGCGCAGGGTCTGGGTGACGCTGGCCGAGGCGCAGGCCGCCGAGGGTCTGGTCGAGCGGGCCGAGCTCGAGGATTTGCGCGCGCACGCGGGTTCGATCGACATCGAAGCGGCGGTTGCGATCGAGCGCGAGATCCATCACGACCTGATGGCCGAGATTCGCGTCTTCGCCTCGCAGGCGGCGCGCGGCGGCGGCAAGCTGCACCTCGGCGCAACCTCGATGGACGTCGAGGACACGGTCGAAACCTATCGCTTGCGGGTCGCACTCTCGGCGATCGGCCAAAGCCTGCACGACCTGCTATGTGCGTTCGCGCCGAAGATCCGCGCGCACGCCGATCTCGCGTGCATGGCGTTCACGCACTTGCAGCCGGCCGAGCCGACGACGCTTGGCTACCGGCTGGCGGTCTACGCGCAAGACCTGCTGATCGACGACGCCAACCTGCGCTTCGTATTCGCGAACCTCACCACCAAGGGGTTGCGCGGCGCGGTCGGTACCGCCGCGTCCTACGAGCAGCTCTTAGACGGAAGCGGACGCTCCGCGCAGCTCGAACAATACGTGCTCGAGCAGTTCGGCTTGCAGGCACGCGAAATCAGCACGCAGACCTACCCCCGCAAGCTCGACTATCTCCTGCTCTCCGGGTTGGCCGGGCTGGGCGCGTCGCTCTCGAAGTTCGCCGCCGACGTGCGCATTCTCAGCAGTCCCGGGTTCGGCGAAGTCGCCGAACCGTTCGGCCGCTCGCAAGTGGGAAGCTCGGCGATGCCGTTCAAGCGCAATCCGATTCTCTGCGAGCGGATCGACTCGCTGGCGCGTCTGCTGGTCGGTTACAGCGACATCGCGTGGCAGAACGCGGCCAACAACTACCTCGAACGAACGCTCGACGACAGCGCCAACCGCCGCACGATCCTTCCCGAAGCGATGCTGTGTGCCGACGAGCTGGTGACGCTGGCGCGACGGGTGATCGACGGGCTACGGATCGACGAGCGGCGCATCGCCGCCAACCTGCGCGCGTACGGGCCGTTTGCCGGCACCGAATCGGTGATGATGGAAGCGGTGCGCTCGGGCGGCAACCGGCAGGAGCTGCACGAGCAAATTCGTTCGGCTGCGATGCAAGCGTGGGACGCGCTCGCGCGCGGCGAGGACAATCCGTTGTCGCGCCTGCTGGCGGAAGACCGGTCGCTGACCGCCCTGATCGATCCGGCGCAGATTCGCGACCTGCTCGATCCGAGCGGCCACGTCGGCACCGCGCCGCAGCGCGCGCGGCTGCTGGCCGACCGCATCGAGCGACTGGAAGATTTCCCGAGACAGCAACTGGTGACGAATGAATAAAGGCATCGAGATCGCCCGCGGCAAGACCAAGATTCTTTACGAGAATCCGGGCCAGCCGGATCAGCTGATCGTGGTGCAAACCGATCAGATCTCGGCCGGCGACGGCGCCCGCCGCCACGAGATCGCCGGAAAGGGAAGGCTCGCGGCGCAGACCACCGCCCGCGTCTTCCGGCTGCTCAATCTTTGCGGACTGCCGACGCACTACCTCAACGGCGGCGAAGACGACGACGACAA
Organism: Candidatus Acidiferrales bacterium; assembly: GCA_035502675.1. Taxonomy (GTDB): domain Bacteria; phylum Vulcanimicrobiota; class Vulcanimicrobiia; order Vulcanimicrobiales; family Vulcanimicrobiaceae; genus DATJUC01. Next base: position 11,651 of record DATJUC010000148.1, read on the forward strand.
CGAGACGGTCGTACGCCGCTGCAACATGATCCCGCTGGAGGTCGTGACGCGCGGCGTCGCGGCGGGTTCGTTCGCCAAGCGCAACCCGGGCATAGCGCGCGGCATGCTGCTGGTCCCCCGCGTGACCGACTTCTTCCTCAAAGACGACGCGCAGCACGATCCGATGATCTCTCCCGATCAGATCGTCGCGCGCGGAGTTGCGGCCCCGCACGAAGTGGCGGCGATGAGCGAGATGGCGCGTTTGACGTTCGACATCCTGACGCATGCGTGGCGGCGGCGCGACGTGCTGCTGGTGGATCTGAAGGTCGAGTTCGGGCGGCTGACCGGCGGCGAAAACCAGGGACAGCTGGCGATCGCCGACGTCATCGACAACGATTCGTGGCGCATCTGGCCGCAGGGCCGCGAAGAGCTGATGCTCGACAAGCAGATGTACCGCAATCTGGAAACGGTCGACGACGCGGCGCTGGCGCGCGTGAAACAAGCCTACGAGCGGGTCGCCGAGATGACCGGCGCCTTTCCGGTCATGCGGCCGGGCATGGTCGCGGTCGTCGCCGACGCGGCCGCGCAGACCGCGCGCGTGAACGAGGTCGTCGCCGCGCTCGGCCAACTGGGGCTGCCGACGGTACGGCACGTCGCCAGCCCGACGACGACGCCGGGCTACGTGCTCCAACTGGTCGGACAGCTGGAGGCGACCTTCGCGCGGCTGATCTTCGTCGCCGTCGGCGAGAGCGATCTGCTGCGCGACGTGATCGACGCCGCCTCGTCCTCGCCGGTTCTCGACGGCCGCGGCGAGTCTGCGCGATTGGTAATGGAGTGTTCCAAACTGCTCGGCTTGGAAGACACCGTGCTCTACGGACGAACGCTGATGATGCAAGCCAACGCGCGTTCCGCGATCGTCCACGCGGACGCGGCGCTGCAGCATGGTTGACCAGCGATCCGCACCCGGGGTCGCGCTCCGCGACGACGAGGTGCGGCGCATTCGCGAGCGGCTCGGACGCGAGCCGTCGATCGTCGAGCTGCACGCGTTCGACGCGCAGTGGAGCGAGCATTGCAGCTACAAGTCGAGCCGGCACCATCTCAAGCGGCTCCCGACGCAGGGTCCCGACGTCGTGCTCGGGCCGGGCGAGGACTCCGGAATCGTGCACCTCGGCGAACACGGCGGGCGCCGTTACGGCGTCGTCGTCGCGCACGAATCGCACAACCATCCGTCGCAAGTCGTGCCGTTCGAAGGGGCGGCAACCGGCATCGGCGGGATCGTCCGCGACGTTCTGTGCATGGGCGCCGAGGTGATCGCGGTCGCCGACCCGCTGCGCTTCGGACGCGTCGAGCATCCCGAGTCGCATCAGCGCTACGTGGCGCGCAGCGCGGTCGATGGGATCGCCGCCTACGGCAACGCGATCGGCGTTCCGAACTTGGCCGGCGACGCGTATTTCGACGAAGGCTTCGACGACAATTGCTTGGTCAACGTGGTGGCGCTGGGCATCGTCGCGGAAGACGAGATCGTGCACTCGTTCGCGCCCGAAAACGCGGCCGGCTGGGATCTTTTGCTGGTCGGAAAAGCGACCGATCCGAGCGGATTCGGCGGAGCGTCGTTTTCGTCGCTGTCGCTCGACGCGGCCGACGAGCAAGCGAACAAAGGTGCGGTTCAAGTTCCCGATCCGTTCCTGAAGAACGTGCTGATGCGCGCGACCTATCGCGTCTTCGCGGCGCTGCGCGAGCGCGGCATCGTGCCCGGCTTCAAAGATTTGGGTGCGGGCGGGATTATGGGGTGTTCGGCCGAGCTGGCCGCCAGCGGCGGCTACGGTGCGGACATCAATCTCGACGAGGTCAACGTCGCCGTGGAAGGCATGGCGCCCGAGGTGATCGCGGTCGGTGAGACGCAGGAACGGCTGCTGTGGGCGCTTCCGCCCGACGTGACGCCCGCGGTCGTGCGGATCTACAACGAAGAGTTCACGCTGCCTCAGGTCGCGTTCAACGCGCGCGCGACGATCGTCGGCCGCATCACCGAAGAGAAGAAGTACGTGCTGCGGCATCGCGGGCGCATCGTCATGGACGTCGACGTCGATTTCCTGACCGGAGCGATTCGCGACGAACTGCCGTACCAGCCGGCCGAAGGCTTTGCTCCGGCGGAAGCGGCGCGGCCGCGGGCCGATCTCGGCGCGGAAGCGCTGCCGCTGCTCGAGCGCGTGCTCGCCCACCGGGACGTTTGCTCGCGCGAGCCGCTCTATCGCCGCTACGACGCGGTCGTGCGCGGCGCGACCGTGATCCCGCGCGGTTATGCCGACGCCGGCGTGCTGGCGCCGGTGCGGGGGTCGCGGCTGGGCGTCGCGCTGGCGGTGGCCGGCAATCCGCGCTGCGGACGGTTGGATCCGCGGCGCGCCGCAGAACTCGCGGTCGCGACCGCAGCCTGCCGCGTCGCGGCGGTGGGTGCGCGACCCGCCGGGCTGACCGACTGCCTCAACTTCGGCAATCCGCGCAATCCCGCCCAATACGGCGAGTTCGTCGCGGCCGTCGACGGTCTCGCACGGGCGGCCGGCGAGCTGGGCCTGGCGTTCGTCTCGGGCAACGTGAGCCTCTATAACGAGTCGGAATCCGGCAAGGCGATTCCGGCGTCGGCGATCGTCGCGTGCATCGGCACCATCGGCGACGTGGCGCGTACGATCACGCCCGGCTTCAAACGCCCCGGCGCGCCGATCTTCCTTTTAGGAAACCGCGCGCCGGAGCGCGGCGGGTCGGCGATCGCCGAGCTGCTGGGCATCGACGACGCGGTTCCGGCGCCGTCCTACGCGGCGCTGCGGGCCGAACTCGCCCTGCTGCGCCGCGCCAGCGAAGAGGGAATCGTCGCCGCGTGCACGGCGATTGCCGGCGGCGGCGCATTGGTCGCGGTCGCGAAGACGGCCTTCGCCGCACATCGTGCCGGCAGGCGGCTCGGCGTTACGCTCGACCAGCCGTGCGGATTTCACGAAGCGCCCGGCTTCGTGCTGGAGGTCGCCGACGAAGCGCGGTTCGCGGCGCTGGCGCGGGAATGCGGCGCCGAGGCGCGCCGGGCCGGCGCGGTGGCCGAAATGCCGTGCATCGCGGCCGGCGGCGAACGCCGCGAGGTCGACGAGTTGATGGATTGCTGGTCGCGGCCGCTCGAGGAGATTTATCCGTGAGCGCGCGCATCGCGGTGGTGCTCTTTCCGGGCACGAACTCCGAAGACGAGACGCTGCGTTTGCTGCGCGACTGCGGAGGCGACGCGGAGCTGGTGCACTGGTCGCGGCCCGCGGAGCTGCGAGACTTCGATGCGTACGTTCTTCCCGGAGGGTTTGCGTACGAGGATCGCATTCGGGCCGGTGCGATCGCCGCCCACGATCCGGCGATGGACGAAGTGATCGCCGGCGCGCAGCGTGGAAAGCTGGTGCTGGGCATTTGCAACGGCGCGCAGATCCTGCTCGAGGCGGGGCTGGTTCCCGGAACGGCTCCGGCGCGCCGGCCGACCGCGGCCTTCACGCACAACGGTCCGATTCCGCATTTCGTGTGCCGTCACGTCTACGTCAAGCTCGCGATCGATCCGTCGCGGTGCGCGATCACGCGCGCGCTTTCGCCGGCAGCGATCATCCCGGCATGGACGGCCAACGGCGAGGGACGGCTGGCGGCGACGCCCGAGCATCTCGACGAAATCGCCGGCGGCGGGCATCTCGCGTTCGTCTACGCACACGCGGACGGCCGGGTCGACGCGCGCGCCAACCCGAACGAGTCGGCGCGCGGCTGCGCCGGACTGGTCAACCGCGAAGGCAACGTGTTGGCGCTGATGCCGCACCCCGAACGCGACGCGTGGAACTTCAATCACTTGGATCGCCCGGCGGGCGCCGATCCGCTGACACCTTCGGGCGGCGCGGAGCTATTCCGCAGCTTCGTGGCGGCGGTGCGGGCGTGAGGCCGGCGGCGGCGGCGATCGGGCTGCGCATTCCCGACAACGCCGCATATACCGCGCTGGTTACGTTACGCCGGCTGGGCATCGCGGTGGAGCGGCTCGAGCGCAACGAGATCTGGGTCTTCGACGACGACGGGGACCCGGCGACGCTGGCGAGCCGAGTCGAGGCCAACGAGACGGTCTTCAACCCGAACAAGCATCGCTTGGCGCTGCTCGAGAGCACGGCGCCGCGCGCGGGCGAAGCGTGGATCGGCGAGCTGGACGCGCACGACGAGGTCCGCGAACACCTCGGCGGCAAAGGCATCGAGGGGATTCGGCGCGCCCGCCGCTACGTCGCCTGGCGGCTGTTCGACCGCCACGGCTCGCCCGCCGCCCGCGAGACGGTCGCGGCGGCGGTGAATCGTCTGCTCTGCAACCCCGCCATCGAGGAAGCGATTTTCTAAAGCGATGAACCGTCCGTATACGATTGCAACGCTCGGATCGCACTCCGCGCTCCAAATTCTCAAGGGCGCGCACGACGAAGGCTTCAAGACGATTGCCATCTCGAAGCGCGACACGGAACGCCTGTACCGCTCGTTCGCCTTCATCGACGAGGTCATCGCGCTGGACAGCTATTCCGAGTTCATGGGCTTGATGGACGAGCTGCGGGACCGCAAGTGCATCATCGTTCCCCACGGGTCGTTCGTCGCGTACCTGTCGCTCGACGAACACAAGAAGATGACGATTCCCTACTTCGGGAACAAGGCGGTGCTCGACTGGGAGGCCAGCCGCGAGCTGCAGCGCGAGTGGCTGTCGCGGGCGGGTTTGACGCTTCCCCGGCAGTTCAAAAGCGGGGCCGAAATCGACCGCCCGGTCATCGTGAAGCTGTACGGCGCGGCCGGCGGCAAGGGATACATGTTCATTCGCGACGCGCACGATTTCGAAGCGCGCGCGGCGCATCTCAAAGAAGCCTACACGATCCAAGAGTACATCATCGGCGTCCCGCTCTACATCCACTATTTCTATTCGCCGTTGCAAGACAAGCTCGAGATCATGTCGATGGACCGGCGGTACGAGACCAACGTCGACTCGCTGGGCCGCATTCCGGCGGCGGCGCAAGAAGGCATGGACGTCAGCCCGTCCTACGTCGTTGTCGGCAACCAGCCGGTGTCGCTGCGCGAGTCGATGCTGGCCGAGGCGCTGCGCATGGGCGACGAGGTCATTCGCGTCAGCAAGGAGATTTGCGGTCCGAAGGGGCTCATCGGCGCCTTCTGTATCGAAACGATCATCACGCCCGACAGCCAGTTCTACATCATGGAGATCTCGGCGCGCATCGTCGCCGGCACCAATCCCTTCATCGACGGCTCGCCCTATTCGTACCTGAACTACTCCGAACCGATGTCCACCGGACGGCGCATCGCGCGCGAGATCAAGAACGCACTCCTGACCAACAACTTACGTTTAGTACTCGATGATTCCAGCGTGCTCTAGATCCGGCATCCTCGCGCTCGTTCTCTTGTCGGCCGGCATCCCGGTCGCGGCGCGGGCCACGCTGGTGGCCGACCCGACGGTCCTTTACTCCGAAATGAAGGACGCCTACGCCAAGGGTTCGCAGAGCGGCTGGAACTTTCGTTCGCAGGAATACTACCTGTCGACGATCTTCAACGCCGGACGGGCGTACTCGCTGCAATATCCGACCGATCCGGCCTACGGAGAACTGGCCACGCTGACGGTGCGCATCGGGAACGGCTTACACTACGATCCGTTGACCAATCACGACGCGGCGGTCTGGTGGGTGCGCGAAGCCGCCGACTGGGTGACGAAGAACTCGAGCGACAATCAGGACATCATCGCCGCGGCCCAGATGCTGCTGCGGGTGAACTCCGAAGGCGACCCCGAAGCGCTGGCGCGATTCGCCGACCAGGATGCGACGGCCAACGTCACCGCCTACCCCGGCGACGTCGACGCGCTGCTGACGCAGGTCGAAGCCAATTGGCGCGGCTGGCTGCTGACGGGAGATCCGAAGTGGCGCTCGCTGGCGCTGGCGCGGGCGGCGGCTGCAAGCTTCCCGGTGGCGCACCTGCCCACGACCTGGGGAAACGAGTTCGCGGCGGCCGCCAACGCTGCGACGCCCGGGCGCGACGGCTATACGGCCGCCGACGTTTCCAACGCAAAGATTTTTTTGAATCGCCTGCAGGCAGTCGACCCGATCCGCGTCATCACCACGGTCACGGCGATGCCGCACGCGGCGCAAATGTCGATCCTGGCGCCGGCCGACGAGTATTTCGGGCGCATGGGATTCTCGATCTTGGGCATCGAGAATCAGCTCAAGCACATCAATTTCATGCTCGACTACGACTACGGCAATCGCGAAGCCGACGAAACGGTGCTGGTCGCCGAGTCGATCGACGACATGCATAAGGTCTACCCGCGCGATCGCGATCTGCCGATGCTGCTGTATTGGTGCTACACGACGCTGCAGCGGATGACGGCGCCCCAAGCGCAGCAGGCCGCCGCGCACGTGCGCACGATCCTGACGGTCGAATACCAGGACAGTCCGGAGGCGCGCAAGCTGCTGGCCGGGGACGCGGCTTCGTAAGCCGGATCGCGAGGAGGCAGGCGTGGACGTAGTAGCCGCCGATCGCGCGCAGTTTGCGTTCACGATCGCGTTCCATTACCTCTTTCCGATCGGTACGATCGGGTTGGCCCCGTTCGTCGCGTGGTACACGTGGAAGGCCGTGCGCCGGCCGGAAGACGGCGTGTCCGCGCGGGCGGCGCGCTTCTGGACCAAGATCTTCACGATCAACTTCGCGATCGGCGTCGTCAGCGGCATTCCGATGGAGTTCCAGTTCGGGACCAACTGGGCGATCTTTTCCGATCGCACCGGCGCCGTGATCGGCCAGCCGCTCGCGATGGAGAGCGTCTTCGCCTTTTTCCTGGAGTCGATTTTCCTCGGCGTGCTGCTCTACCGGCGCAACGCCGAACCGACGAAGTTCCAGGCGGTGGCGGCGGCGTTCGTGTGGCTGGGATCGTGGCTGTCGGGATTCTTCATCGTCGCGACCAACGCGTGGATGCAGCACCCGGTCGGCTTCTACATCGGCCCGGGCGGCAAGATCGTACTCGAGAGCATCGCGGCCGTCTTGCTTTCGTCCTACGCGTGGTGGCAGTTCGCGCACGTGCTGTGCGGCGCGCTGCTGGCGGGCGGGTTCGTGGTCGCCGGCGTGGGCGCGTACTATCTGCTCTCGCGGCGCGACGAGGCGGCGGCGCGATCGTTCGTGCGCGCCGGAACGATCGTGGCGGCGACGTTCTCGCTGCTCGCGATCTTTCCGACCGGCGACAAAAACGGCGACGACGTGACCCGCGCGCAGCCGGTCAAGCTGGCGGCGATGGAGGGTCTCTACGAGTCGACGCCCGGCGCGCCGCTGGCGATCGTCGGAATGCCGGATTCGCAGAACATGCGGCTGATCGACCCGATCTACGTTCCGAGCCTGCTCAGTTTCTTGGCGTACGGAAATTTCCACGCCGAGGTCAAGGGCCTGCGCGACTACGGGCGCGACCTCTGGCCGCCGGTCGCGCTGACGTATTACGCCTATCACGTGATGGTCGGCCTGGGAACGATTTTCGTCGCCGTCGGGGTCGTTGCGGCCGCGCTGCTGTTTTGGGGCGATCGGCTCTTCGGAACGCGCGCGGTGCTGTGGGTCCTGATGCTGATGTTGCCGTTTCCGTACATCGCCAACGAGGCCGGGTGGATGACGGCCGAGGTGGGGCGCCAGCCGTGGATCGTCTACGACGTCATGCGCACCGCCGCCGGAATCTCGCCCAACGTCGCGTCGGGCGAGGTGCTCTTCACGCTGATCGGCTTTGCCGGCGTCTACTTCCTACTCGGCACGCTGTTCGTCTATCTCGTGCTGCACGAGATCGCGGCGGGGCCGGCGTGACGGCGGACGGCGCGCTCGCGGTCGCCGGCTTCGTCGTCATCGCGAGCGGCGTGGCCGCCTACGTGCTGCTGGACGGCTACGATCTGGGCGTGGCCGCGGTCTCGCTCTGGATCGGCAAGACCGATCGCGAGCGCGCGACGGCGATGGACGCCATCGGCCCGTTTTGGAACGGCAACGAAGTGTGGCTCGTTGCCGCCGGAGCGTCGCTGTTCGCAATCTTTCCGCGCGCCTACGCCGCCTCGTTCTCGGGATTTTACCTGCCGTTCACCATCGTGCTCTGGCTGCTGATGGCCCGCGGGATCGCGCTCGAGCTGCGCGGGCACTTTCCCAGCGACCTCTGGCATCAGTTCTGGGACGCGGCTTTCTCGATCTCGAGCACGCTGCTGATTTTCGTCTTCGGTCTAGCGCTGGGCAATCTGCTGCGCGGCCTGCCGCTCGACGCGTTCGGCTACTTCCAAGGGACGTTCGCGTTCCTGCTCAACCCCTACGCCCTGCTGATCGGCGGGTTTGCGATTGCGGCGCTGGCCAATCACGGCACGCTGTTTCTGTGGATGCGCACGTCCGGCGATCTCGAACGCGCCAGCCGGGCGCTGGCGGGCGGACTGTACTGGGCGGTCGCGGCGCTTTACGTCGCCGCCAGTGCGGGCACGTTTGCGGTGCGCGGAACTCCGCCGCCGGTCTTCGCCGTCGCGATGACGGCGGTCAGCGTCGCGGCGCTGGCCGGGATGCGCGTTGCGTGGCGCCGGGGAAGCGCGGCGCTCGCGTTCGGCGCATCGGCGGCGTTTACGGCATCGCTGCTGGTCGGGGCGGCGGCGTCGATGTTCCCCTACCTTTTGCCGGGCTACCCGCTGGGCAGCGGCGGCCTTTCGATTTTCGACGCCGCGCCCTCGGCGACGTCGCTGATTTGCGCGCTGTCGGTGAGCGTCGTGGGGGGCATCGCCGTCGTAGCGTACGGTTCGGTCGTTGCCGGCAAGATGGCCGGCAAAGCCGGCGTCGAATAGCAGGCCGTCAACCGTGAACGCATTCGTCGAACGCGCGCTCGAGCGCTACGATCGCAAGCTGCTGACGCTTTGCTCGATCGGCAGCCATTCCGCGTTGGAAGTCGCCTACGGCGCGCGCGCGCAGGGCCTGCGCAACGCGATCGTGACCGCGCGCGGGCGCGAGCGGACCTACGCCGAGTTCTACCGGTTTCGCGACTACGGCGGCCCGCCGCGCGGCTGCGTCGACGACGTCATCGAGCTGGAGGCGTTCGCCGACATCCTCGACGCCGCCGTTCAAGAGCGCCTGCTCGGCGAAAACGCGATCTTCGTGCCCAACCGCTCGTTCGAAGTCTACTTGCGGCAGCGGTACGGCTACGACGAGATCGAGCGGCTGATGCGCGTGCCGTTCTTCGGCAACCGGCACCTCTTGCGCGCCGAGGAACGCGACGAGCCCGAGAATCAATACGCACTGCTGAGCCGGGCCGGAATCCGTCATCCGCGCCAGTTCGCGTCGCCGGCGGAGATCGACCGTCTGGTCATGGTCAAGGCTGCGCACGCGGCCGTAAGCTTCGAACGGGCGTTCTTCCTGGCGTCGTCGCCGCAAGAGTACGAGCGCGAGAGCAACCGGCTGATCGACGCCGGGATCCTGGCCCCCGAAGGTTTGGCGCGGGCGGTGATCGAGGAGTACGCGCTCGGTCCGTCGGTCAATCTCAACTTTTTCTACTCGCCGCTGTTGGGCGAGCTGGAGCTGAGCGGAACCGACACGCGGCGCCAGACGAACTTGGAAGGCTTTCGCAACGTGCCGCCGTCGGCGCTCGACGCCGTCCGCAACGTGCCGATGCGTCTCGAAGAGGCCGGTCACATCGCCGCGACCTTGACCGAATCCACGCTCGAGCAGGCGTTTGGGATGGGCGAGCGTTTCGTCGACGCGGCCCGGCTGGCGAATCCGCCCGGCGTCATCGGGCCGTTCGCGCTGCAGTGCATCGTTGCCGCGGGACCGCCGAAGGAACTCGTCTGCTACGACGTCTCGCTGCGCATTCCGGGCTCGCCGGGAACGCGCTACACGCCGTATTCGGCGTATCGCTGGGGACGCGACGTCTCGGTGGGCGAGCGCATTGCGATGGAAGTCGTGCTCGCGCGCGACACGGACCGGCTCCAGGATGTGCTGACCTAGCCGAGGGCGAACCCCTGCGGCCTTCGGGAGGGAACGATGACGAGTAATTTGCAAGAGCGCGCGGGCGCGATTACGTTCAAAGGCAAGCCGATGACGCTCCTCGGGCCGGAACTGCGGGCAGGCGACGCCGCGCCGGACTTTCATCTGACGGGCGGCGACCTGTCGCTCGTCAATCTCGACGCGGCCACGAAAGGCGGTACGGAAGCGGCGCTGCTGATCGTCGTTCCGTCGCTCGACACCGGCGTCTGTTCGCTCGAGTCGCAGAAGTTCAACGCGCGCATCGACGAGCTCCCGGCCGGCGTGAACGCGTCGGTGGTGAGCATGGATCTGCCGTTCGCGATGGCCCGCTGGGCCGGCGCGCAGGAGAGCGGCAACCGGCTCGGGATGCTGTCCGACTATCGCGATCACAGCTTCGGGCTGAACTACGGTCTGCTGATCGGCGAGCTCGGCTTGCTGGCCCGCGCGATCGTGGTCGTCGGCCGCGACAAGACAATTCGCTACCTGCAAATCGTCGCAGAGGTCGCGAGCGAGCCGAACTACGACGAGGCGCTCGCAGCCGCCAAGTCGGCGGTCTAAGCCCGACTCGCTGCGAGGGTCGATGCCCGAAACCGTTTTCATCCTGGACTTCGGCGCGCAATACAGTCAGCTGATCGCGCGCCGCACCCGGGAGGCGGGAGTCTATTGCGAGATCGTCCCGCACGACACCCCGTGGAGCGTGCTGTCGTTGCGCAAGCCGGCGGCGCTGATTCTCTCGGGGGGTCCGGAAAGCACGCTGGTCGAGGGCGCGCCGGACATGGATCCGGCGATCGTCGAGAGCGGCGTTCCGGTGCTCGGCATTTGCTACGGCATGCAGCTCCTGGCGCGCGAGCTGGGTGCCGAACTCGTGAAGCTCGACCACGCGGAATACGGGCCGGCGACGTTGATCGTAACCGATCGAAAGACGCCGCTCTTCGACGGCGTGCCCGACGAATCGCGCGTCTGGATGTCGCACGGCGATTCGGTCGTGAAACTGTCGCGCGGCTTTGCGGCGCTGGGTTCGACCGCGCGCTGTCACGTCGCGGCCATGGGCGATTCCGAACGCCGCATCTACGGCGTGCAGTTCCACCCGGAAGTCGTGCACACGCAGCACGGCCGCATCGTGCTGGACAATTTCCTGCACGAAGTCGCCGGACTCGGCAGCGATTGGAAGATGGACTCCTTCGTCGACCGCGCGATCGACGAGATCCGCGCCAAAGTCGGCGACGACAAGGTCATCTGCGCGCTCTCCGGCGGCGTCGACTCGGCAGTCGCCGCCACACTGGTGGCGCGCGCGATCGGCGAGCAGCTCACCTGCGTCTTCGTCGATCACGGCTTGCTGCGCCAAGACGAGGCGGTGCAGGTGCTGGCCGCGTTTCGCGACGTGCTGCACCTCAACGTGGTCGCGGTCGACGCGCGCCGGCGATTCTTGACCAAACTGGCGGGCATCGAGGATCCGGAACGCAAGCGGATCGTCATCGGGCACGAGTTCATCGCGGTCTTCGAGGAAGAAGCGGCCAAGATTCCGGGCGTCAAACATCTGGTGCAGGGGACGCTCTATCCGGACGTGATCGAGTCCAAGACGCCCGAGAGCAAAGCCGGGCACAAGATCAAGTCGCATCACAACGTCGGCGGCTTGCCGGAGAAGTTGCCGTTCAAGCTGGTCGAACCGCTGCGCGCACTCTTCAAAGACGAAGTGCGCGAACTCGGGCGCGTGCTCGGGCTTCCCGAGCATATCGTGCGCCGTCAGCCGTTTCCGGGCCCCGGAATGGCGGTGCGCATCATCGGCGACGTCACCGCGGACCGGTTGGAGATCGTGCGACGTGCCGACGCGATCGTTCGCGAGGAGATCGACGCGGCGCCGCTGCAGCCGCATCCGTGGCAGTACTTCGCGGTGTTGACGCCGGTCAAGAGCGTCGGCGTGATGGGCGACGGCCGCACGTACGCGAACCTGGTGGCGGTGCGCGCGATCACGAGCGAAGACGGAATGACGGCCGACTGGGCGCGGCTTCCGCACGAGCTGCTCGAGCGCATCTCGTCGCGGATCGTCAACGAGGTCGCAGGGGTGAACCGGGTCGCGTACGACATCACGACCAAGCCGCCCGCTACCGTCGAGTGGGAGTAGCGCCGTGCGGGTGCTGATCGTGGGCGGCGGAGCGCGCGAAGACGCGCTGTCGTGGCGGCTGGCGCGTTCGCCGTCGTGCCAAGCGGTGTTCGCCGCGCCGGGGAATGCCGGTACCGCGACGCGCGGCGAAAACTGGGCGATCGCACCGACCGACGGCAAGACGTTGGCCGACGTCGCGACGTCGGAAGGCATCGATCTGGTCGTGCTCGGACCCGAGGGCGCGATTGCCGCGGGCGTCGGAGATCGCTTGCGCGAGGCCGGCCTGGCCGTGTTCGGCCCGAACCGCTCGGGCGGACGGTTGGAGTCGAGCAAAGTCTACGCCAAGCGCTTCATGGAGCGTCACGGCGTTCCGACCGCGCGCGCCGTCGTCGCGCACTCGCTCGAGTCGGCCGAGAAAGCGCTCGAGGATTGGCCGGGCGAGGGCGTCGTCGTGAAAGCCGACGGGCTGGCCGCGGGCAAGGGGGTGGTGGTGACCTCCGATGCCGCCGCTGCGCGCGCGGTGGTGCGCGACTGGTACGGCAGCGGAAAGATTCCGGGCGGCGGCAGCGACGTGCTGTTGGAAGAGCGGCTCGAAGGGCGCGAGGTGAGCGTCTTCGCGTTGGCCGACGGGCGCGCGATGGTTCCAATGTCGGCGGCCTGCGACTATAAGCGCGCCGGCGACGGCGACACCGGACCGAATACCGGCGGGATGGGCGCGTACTCGCCGCCGAGCGGTTTTCCCGAGGATCTCTACGATCGCGTCCGCGAGCGCATCCTCGCACCGGTCTTGCGCGGCCTGCTCGCCGAGGGCGAGGAGTACGTCGGCGTTCTGTACTGCGGGCTGATGTGGACGAACGACGGACCGTACGCGATCGAGTTCAACGCACGTTTCGGCGACCCCGAGACGCAGGTGCTGATGCCGCGGGTCGGCGGCGATTTCGCCGCGCTGCTCGAGTCGGCGGCGCGCGGTGCGTTGGACGTTTCGCAGGTGACCTACTCGGCGCAGAGCTGCGTCGGCGTGGTGCTGGCGACCGACGACTATCCGCGCAGCAGTACGCCGCTGCAAGGCTTGAACGCCGACGTGTCGCTGCCGGAAGGCACGCAAGCGTTTTGGGGTTCGAGCCGTCTGGTCGACGGTACGGTCGAAACGCCCGGCGGGCGCGTCCTGACCGTCACCGGACTGGGCGACGACCTGGAATCGGCGCGCCACTGCGCGTACGACGGGGTTCGCGCGCTGGCCGGACGGCTCGGTACGCGCGCGCTCGGCTACCGCACCGACATCGGCGCACTTCCCCAGCGCTGACGAAAGCGCTGGTTGGGAACGAAGTAGATCTTGGCGTGCGGATAGTCTAAGTAGACGTCGAAGTTGCGCAGGAGGTCTTGTCCGACGAGCCCGTCGTAATCCTCGAACTCGAACGACGGTGCGTCCTGCGTGACGTAGAAGAGCCACTTCGGAAACGACCAGTCCGCAAAGACGAACGGTCCGGCTTGGAGCGGACGAAAGTCGACCGTGCCGCCGACGCCGCTGAAATCGTCGACGAACGGCCAGGCGGCTTGCATGGCGGTGCCGAGTCCGAGATCGGTCAACGCCGGGTGCGCCGCCGCGAAACGTGAGAAAAGCGTGCTGCGGTCGGCGCCCGTGTCGACGATCAGCGCGCCGGCGCGGATGCCGGCGACGGTCGCTTCGGCGGTGGGAACGAAGTCGTCGAAGCCGACGTCGATCGCGCGCGCTCCGGCGGGCGGCGCGAAGGTGGAAGGATCGAGCACTTCGAGCGTTCCGTTCACGTAGTCGACGTGCCAGACCGCGTTGGCAATAAAATCGTAACCGAGGAGTCCGGCGACGGGCGTGCCCGCCGACGTGAAGGCGATGAAGGGCAGGCTCGACGCATACACGCGCTCCATCGAAAGCGGCCCGACGGTGATCTTCGGCAGGATCACGTCGCTCTCGGCGTAGGTGCCGGCAGTCTGACTCGTATACTTGCCGTACTCTTTGACGTTCAGCGCCTCGACGAGGTCGCGGTCGACGGCGATGCCCGACGATCCGGAGTCGAATAGGAAGTCGACGGCGTGCCCGCCCATCCGCGCCTTGACGATGATTCGATCGGCGTCGAAGGAGGCCGGAACCGCCGTGGGAGAGGCCGGGACGGTGAAGAGCGGCGGCTTGGGCGCCGGCACCGCAACTTCCGCCGGCGAGACGGAGCCGCCCAGCACCAGGCTCTGCAAGACGTCGTCCTCGTCGTTAGTCGCAAAGCCGTCGGTGGTGTGCAGGTGCCACGCACGCGTGACGCCTTGGGTCGTGCGGTAATCGTCCATCGAGATCGTCACCCGGCGAGCATCGCGAACGGTCTCCAGGCGGTCGATCAGAGACGTCTTCTCGTCGAAGAAGACGTACTCCAACCGCCCTTTCGGCGGGTCGACCTCGACCACGAAGGCAGCCGGCGAGGCGGAGCGTCCGAGCAACGTCAGGCCGCGATGCGACGGCGATTCCAGTGCGGCTTGGTCGACGGCGTCTTCGGCGTGCAGACCCGTTCCGTAAGCGACCTGACCGTTGGCATTCATCTGCCAGGCTCTCCCATTCCAGATGCCGTGCGCGGTCTGCGAGGGTCCGAGCGCGTCGTCTTCGCGCTCGTCGCCGGCGCTCTTCACGAACGTTTCCGTGCCCGAGAGCGAGCCCACGCTGACGTTCCAACGCTCCCGGACCGTCGGCGGGCCGCCCGGTGCGAACCTGCCGACGGCCGCGAAATGGCGGGCGAGAACGCCGGACAGCGAGACGGTCGCCGGCGCGAGATTGGGAGGCGGCGAGCGATCCACGTCGTCGGCGCGGGAGGGCGACGCCAGCGCGGCGCACGCGAACAAAACGATCGCTAACGCCGGCCGGACTCTAGTCACGCTTGAATACTTTGAAGAACGCGGCGTTCGGCTTTACGATGAACCGCCCGTACGGATAGGCAAAATAGAGGTCGTAAAATCCGAGATAGTCCAAGCCCAGCAGTGCGTCGACGTCTTGCTCGTGGAGCCGCAGCGGATAGTTGGTCGAAAGAAGCCCGACGCGCTGGTAGTCGCCCACGGCAAAACGCAGATCGGAGACCATCGACGTCCACGACTCAACGGTGATCCCGTAGGTGCCCTCGTCGGCGAACGGAACGATCCGGCCGGGATGGTGCCGGCCGCTTCCCGGCGGATCCTGGAGCTGGTCGGGATGCGCGTAAACGAACGAGCCGAAGACCATGGTAATCGGATCGGCGGTCGAAAGCAGCGCTTTGCGCGTGATGAAGCTGCCGATTGCGATCGGGACGAACGGGGTTCCGTCGTCGATTTGGATCGGAATATCGTAGCCGCCGGGAACGGGTGCGCCGGCCGAAAACGGTGCCACCGGCAGCGCCTCCAGCGTTCCGTTCATGAAATCGAAATGCAAGACGTTGGCGGCGAAGAAGTCGTAGCCCAACGCACCCACGATCTTGGTGCGATCGTCGGGCTCCCATCCAAACGGCTCGGCCGTCAGCACGAAGTTGTGGAACGGAATGCCGGAGACGTCGCCGTCGGCAATCGTCGTCCGATAGGCGACCGGCTTGCCGTCGGTGGTCTGGGTGGCTTGCCCGTAGGCGGGCAAGTTCATCTCGCGCGCCACGTCGCGGTCGACGATCGAGTCGGGGCTAGAGCTGTCGACGATGAAATCCAGCCCGCGGCCGCCGACGTTCATGCGCACGAGATAGCCGTACCCGAGCGTATGCGCGGCGATCGGCGTGCGAACCGTCACGCGGCCGATCGACGGATGGTATGGCGGCATTGCGAAATCTTGCGCCGGAAAATCTTCGCCGTGGCGAAGCGAGGTTAGCACGTAGTCGTCGTCGAGCTCCGGCCGGCCGTCGGTATCGTGGACGTGCCAGGCTGCCGCAACCCCGTCGGTCGTGCGAAAATCGGAGTAAGTCTGAACGATGCGCCGCTGACGGGTGGGAATCTCGACCCGCGTGACCATCGCGCTCGCCTTGTCGTAGAAGACGTATTCCGGATGCTCGTATCCGGGGCGGACGACTTTGAGGACGTACGCCGGCGACTGACCGGCCGATTCTCCCAAGACGGTGACGTCGTTCTTCGGATCGGCGGCGTCCTCGACGACGCGTATCGGGTAGAACGACTCCTCGTCGACGGCGGTCGTGCTGGTGGTAAAGCCGTTGGCGTCCTGATGCCAACGGCCGCTCGCGTCCTGCCCGTATTGTTCGACGAACGGGCCGGCGGCGATGCGCGAGCGATAGTTAGTGCCGTCGCGCTCGAGCGACAGCGTTCCCTTGAGGCCTTGGTCGACGAACGTCCAGGTCTCGGCGACGGTGTTCTTCACGCTCGCCGGTAGCGTTCCGACGGCTTTGTCGTGTGCCGCGAGAATCGACCCCAGCGTCGCCGTCGTCGGAGTCAGGTTGGGCGGCGGTGCGTCGAGCGCGGTGCCGGCGGCAGCCAAGCTTGCCGACGGGAGCGCGAAGAGGGCAATCGCACCAAGTGCGATCGCCGCCGAACGAAGAAGCATGGCAACGGATTTCGGCGCGCAAGCGAGCACTCACCTCCGTTTCGGGCCGAGCGTGGGTACGAACGCTGTCATGCTGCGATTGCCCAAGGCGCTAATTCCGATCTTCGGCACGACGCTGGTCGATACGCTGGGATACACGCTGATGATTCCGCTGCTGCCGGTGGTCGTCAAGGACTACCACGTGTCGACGTTCGCGGTCGGCGCGCTGCTCAGCGTCCCCGCGTTCTGCTCGATGATCGCGGCACCCGTGTGGGGGAAGACCAGCGACATCATCGGCCGCAAGCCGGTCGTCATCGTGTCGCAGGTGCTCACGCTGGCCGGCTACCTCACGATCGCGTTCTCGCATACCGCGTTCTGGCTGTTCTTGTCGCGCATCATATCGGGCTGCGGCGGCGGCAGCCTCGGCGCGGTGCAATCGTACATCGCCGACGTGACCGACGAAGATCGGCGCGACCTGGCGTACTCGCTTTACGGCGCGGTGTTCGGCATGGCGTTCGTGGTGGGTCCGGTGATCTCGGGAGCGCTCGTCAAGCACGGCCTGGCCGTGCCCTTCTACGTCGCCTCCGGGCTGGAAGCCGTCAACATCGCGTTCGCGCTGATCTTCTTGCCCAAGACGCAGCCGAAAAACGCTCAACGGACCGGCGTACGCGAGTCGCTGCGCGCGGCCAACGTTCCCGGCGTGCGCATCGTGCTGATACGTCAGTTCCTGGCGATCTTGGCGATCGTGTGCTTCTTGGCGAACTTCGCATTATTTCTGCAGCGCGTGCTGCACGAGGACGTCGCCAAAGCGGGATGGCTGCTGGCCTTGGCCGGCGTTGCCGGCGGCAGCGCGCTGGTCTTCCTGGTCACGCCGCTGGCCGCGCGCTTCGGCGACCGCCGCGTCGCGCAGATCGGGCTGGGTCTGAGCGTGGCGGCGTATCTGTTGCTGGCATTCGTGCAGCACGTCGCCTCGTTCTGCGTGGCGCTGGTGCTGTGGGCGATCGGCTCGGCGATGGTCGAGCCGACGTTGACCGCGCTGCTCTCGGTTCGCGCCAAGGAAAAAGAGCGCGGCGCGATCATGGGCCTCGGCGATTCGGTCAACAGCCTGGCGATGATGATCGGGCCGGCGGCCGGCTCCGCGATCATCGGCGTCGATCCGCGCATGCTCGGGGTGCTGCCGGCGGGCGCGGCCGCGATCGCCGTGGTTCTCGGACGGTTTTCGAAAGGCAAAGATTCGAAGCGAGCTTAGCCTCGCACCACGCGACTATCGCGCCGCCGCGGCGACCGGGTCGACGGCTTGGGGATCGACCGGCAGGGACGAGTCCTGGTAGCCGTGCAGGATCGCCGTTTGCGAGGAGACGTCGGGCGCGTGCTTGAGCACGTGGTTCATGCCTTGCACGACGACCAACTGCGACGCGGGATCGGCGGCGTGCAGCGCTCGCGCGTCGGCCATCGTTACTTGAACGTCGGCCGTGCCCTGCACGATGGTGGCCGGAATCTTCACCTTGGTCATCTCTTTGGCCGGATCGTAGGCGAACCACGAGATGAGATAGGGCTGCACCGACGGGCGAAAGAGCGCGTAGAGTTCGCCCGGAACTTCGGCGACGGTGTGTCCCTGTTGCAACTGGGTGATGATGGCGTCGCATTGCGCGTAGAGCGCCGGCGGCGTTTTCGGTTTGAGCTGCTCGCGCAAAACCTCGTAGGCGGGACGGCCGGCCCCTTCCAAACTGACGAGCGCGGCCGCCGGGGTTTGCTGCACGGCCACGATACCGATCAGCGAGCCTTCGCTATGACCCGCAACGACCAGCTTGGTGAAGCGGCGGTCGGATGCGAGCAGCTGCATCCACGCCACGGCGTCGCCGATATACGTTTCGAAGCGCAGATCCTTTTCGGACGCGGCGGCCGAAGCGCTGGCGCCGACGCCGCGCTTGTCGTAGCGCACCGACGCGACGCCCCGCGACGCGAGGGCGGCGGCGAGAAGCCGGTAGGTGCCGGGCGCGATCAGACCGCTGTTGCCGTCGCGATCGGTCGGCCCCGAGCCGGCGACGATCAACACGACCGGTGCGGGCGTCGCGGCGGGCAACGACAGCGTTCCGGCGATGGTTCCCGTCGCGGTATGCAGCGCTATGTCCGACTCGGCGGCGGCCGCCGGGGACTTGGCGGCCACGACCAGCGCCGCCGCCGCGGCTCCGACGAACGTGCTGCGTTTCATGGCGCAGAGTACCGCTTAGAGCAGAGAAAGTTGCACGGCCGCGTCGGGCTGGATCGTCGCGCGATGCGGCGCGGGCGCGGACCGTAACGCTTCGCCGACCACGCGGTCGATGCGATTGGCCACGGCTTGCGGGGCGTACGTTCCACGATAGGTTTGTGCGTACCGGGCGACAAGTTCCGGATGCCGCGCGCGCAGGTAGGAGAAGAACGCATCGCGCGTGATCTCGTGCAGGTAGAGCGTGTTGTGCCAAATGCGGCACGCGCCGGCGTCGCGGGCAGCCCGAACGACCGCCTCGACGTTCTCGCTCGAGTCCGTGATCTGCGGCAAAACCGGTGCGAGCGCGACGTGAACGGCGATGCCCGCCTCGGCCAGCGCTCGGACGGCGCGCAGCCGTTGGCGGGGCGGCGCCACCGTCGGCTCGATCTCACGCGCCAAGCGCTCGTCGAGCGTGGCGATGCTCACCGAAACATGCGCGCCGGCCGTTCGCGCGAGTTGCGAGATGACGTCGGTGTCGCGAATCACCAGCGGCGAGCGCGTGATCAGGCCGGCGGGCGTCGCGTAGTCGCGGAGCGCCTCGAGCACGCCGCGCGTGAGACGGTAGCGTCCCTCCAACGGCTGATAGGGGTCGGTCACGGTGCCGATCGCGACGTACTCGTGCCGCCAGGAGCGCTTGGCGAGCTCGGCCCGCAGAATCGCCGGCGCGTTGGTTTTGACGAAGATCCGCCGGCCCCACGCGGCGACTCCGTCTTCCTCGAGGAATGAGTGCGTGCGCCGTGCGTAGCAAAAGACGCATTGGTGAAAGCAGCCGCGGTAGGGATTGATCGACCACTTGAAGGGCATGCCCTTGACGGCGTTGAGCACCGATTTGGCCGGCTTCTCGAGCACCTCGACCCCGCGCATAGGGATATCGTACCGAACATACGTTCGCACAGCAAGTCCTCGGCCCGGATTGTAACTCGGCGGTGGGCGCCGGGTTAGTAAGGAGTGTCATGAGCTTTCAGTTCCAGCCCCAAAATCGTTACGGGGGCGGCCTGGCGACCGCCGTCCCGGCGCAGTCGCTGCTGGCCCAAGTCCTGGGCATCACGGCGCTGGGTCTCTGCATCACCGCGGGAGCGGCGTGGCTGTTTCGCGACGTCGGCGCGTTCGGGTGGATCGCCCTGATCGCCGGCTTCATTTTGCTGTTTGCGATCAACATGACGCGGGCGAACGAGGCGCTCTCGCTGGCGCTTTTTTACGCGTTCGCGTTCTGCGAAGGGATCGGCATCGCGCCGGTGATCGGTCACTACGTAAGCAGCGTCGGGCCCGACGTGGTGGTCAACGCCGCGCTCACGACCGGCCTGGGGATGTTCGCGCTGGCGGCGATCGTCTACGCGACCGGCTTGGACCTGCGGCGCTTCCAAGGCTACTTCATGCTGGCGCTGGTGGGCCTGATCGTGGTCGGAATCGTCTCGCTGTTTCTCCACTTCATCCGGCCGGAAGTCTACTCGTGGATCGTCTTGGCAATCTTTTCGGGCCTGGTGCTGATCGACTTCGCCCGGATTCGCGCCGGCGGCGACGGACTGACCCCAGTCCAGATCGCCGTCAGCATCTACCTCGACGCGATCAATATCTTTCTGGCGCTGCTCCAGATCTTTGGGGGCCGGCGTTCCAACGACTAGAGGCCGCGCCGGGCCCGGCCGGGGCCTGGTATACTAAATCCAGATGTGCGGAATAACGGGGGTGTTTGCGCCGGGCCGCAACGCAGCGCGCCTGGCGTACTTCGCCCTCTACGCTCTCCAGCACCGCGGCCAAGAATCGGCGGGCATCGCGGTCGCCGACGGCGGAACGATCCGCTCGCACAAAGAGATGGGGCTGGTCGGAGCCATCTTCGACGAGGAAATCCTCGCGCGTCTGAGCGGCCACATCGCCATCGGACACACCCGCTACTCGACCACCGGCTCGTCGATCGTGGTCAACGCTCAGCCGTTGCTCGAACGCACCGAGCTCGGCGATTTCGCGTTCGCGCATAACGGCAACATCACCAACACCGACGAACTGCGCGAGTCGTTGTCGCCGACCACCGTGCTGCAAGCGACTTCGGACTCCGAGGTGCTGGCCAAGCTCATCGTCGAGTCGCCGGGAACGATGGTCGAGCGGATCGCCGCCGTCATCCGGCGCGCGCGCGGCGCCTATTCGATCGTGCTTTGCACGCACGACGAGGTCTACGCGTTTCGCGATCCGTGGGGCGTCAGGCCGCTGTGCATCGGGACCCTCCCCGACGGCGGCTACGTCGTGGCGTCGGAGTCGTGCGCGCTGGGAACGATCGGCGCCGAGTACTTGCGCGAGGTCGAGCGCGGCGAGATCGTGCGCATCGGCGACGACGGCATTGCGTCGCAGATCGTCGAAGTGCCCGACGTCGCGCCGGCGTTGTGCATGTTCGAGTACATCTATTTTGCGCGGCCCGACTCGCGCCTGAACGAGCGAACGATTTACATGGCACGCTACGCGATGGGCCGCGAGCTGGCGCGCGAGCATCCGGTCGAGGCCGACGTGGTGATGGCGGTTCCCGACTCCGCCGTGCCGGGCGGTATCGGATACGCCGCCGAGAGCGGCCTGCCGTACGTCGAGGGCTTGATCAAGAACCGCTATATCGGCAGAACGTTCATCAGCCCCGACCAAAGCATGCGCGCGCGCGGCGTTCATCTGAAATTCAATCCGGTAGTCGAGAACTTGCGCGACCGGCGCATCATCGTCGTCGACGACTCGATCGTGCGCGGAACGACGACGCCGCGGATCGTCGCGCTGTTGCGGGAGGCCGGTGCCAAAGAGGTGCACTTGCGCATCACCTCGCCGCCGATCAAACATCCGTGCTATCTCGGGGTCGACATGGCCACCTACGACGAGCTGATCGCCGCCAACTACACGGTCGACGAGATTCGCCGAAAGACCGGGGCCGACTCGCTGGGGTATCTCAGCCTCGCCGGATTGATGGCGGCCACCGGCCGCAAGCGGGAAGAAATGTGCGTCGGCTGCCTCACCGGCGAGTATCCGAGCACGCCGGCGACGCACCGCTCGCGCACGCTCTCGGCCTCGCGATAACCGGTTAGCGGCGGTAGAGCGTGGTCGCGCGCTCGTCGCGCGACTCCCAGCCGGCGCGCTGCAGCTCCGGCGTAGCGTGCGCCTCGACCGGATAACCGACGCAGAGGTACGCGATCAGCTTCCATTCTTCGGGGACCTCGAGCGCGGCCTTGACCGCATCCGGTTCGAGGATCGAGACCCAGCCGGCGCCGACGCCTTCGGCGCGCGCCGCCAGCCAGAACGCGTAGACCGCGTTGGCCGCCGAGTACGCGAGCATCTCGGGCATCGTCCGCCGGCCCAGTCCGCGGCCGGCCGGGGTCGATTCGTCGCAGAAAACCGCCAAGTGCACGGGCGCGTCGCGCAGCCCGGCCAGCTTGAGCCGCGCGTACAGGGCGGCGTCGTCGCCTTCGTAGGCGGCCAGCGCTTCGGCGTTGGAACGCTCGAACGACGCGACGACCTGCGCGCGCCGGCCCGCGTCGTCGACGCGCACGAAGCGCCACGGCTGGGCGTAACCGACCGACGGCGCCAGCGACGCGGTGCGCACCAGACGATCGATCACCGCGTCGTCGACGGAAGTCGCGAGAAAGTGCCGCACGTCGCGCCGCCACGCGAATAAATCCCGCAGCCGTTCGCGAAATCGATCGTCGAAGACGGGGGCGCCGGCTTCGCTAGGAGGGCTGGGGGAACGCGCCTTCACGGACGTCGCTTGCATAGGCGCGCAGGGCTTCGGTTGCGAGCTTACCGATCTCGGCGTAGCGCTTGGCGAACGACGGCGAGTGCGGATACATGCCGAGAATGTCGTGCAGCACCAGCACCTGCGAATCGCAGTGCGGACCCGAGCCGATTCCGATCGTCGGAATCGAGAGCATCCCGGTGATCTCGCGCGAGATCTCGGCGTCGACGACTTCCAGGACGACGGCGTAGGCGCCGGCCTGCTCGATCGCACGCGCGTCGTCGATCAACCGGTCGCGGTGGGTGCGCATTTTGAATCCCGGGCCGAGGCCGGCGGTCTGCGGCGTCACGCCGATGTGGCCGACGACCGGAATCCCGGTGCGCGCGATCGCGCGCACGCGCTCGGCTTCGTGCACGCCGCCTTCGAGCTTGACGGAACACGCACCGGCCTCTTTGACCAGCCGGATCGCCGAACGGATCGCGTCCTCGTTGCCGACCTGATAGGAGCCGAACGGCATGTCGGCGATCACGTGGGCCCGCGTCGTCCCGCGCACGACCGCTTGCGTGTGATGCAGGATCTGCTCGAGCGTGACCGGCGTGGTTTCGTCGTATCCGAGCATGACGTTGCCGACGCTGTCGCCGACCAAAATGA
>DATJUC010000149.1:0-3092 GCA_035502675.1 Candidatus Acidiferrales bacterium
CGTTCGGCATCGTCGCCAGCCT
Source organism: Candidatus Acidiferrales bacterium (assembly GCA_035502675.1). Classification (GTDB taxonomy): domain Bacteria; phylum Vulcanimicrobiota; class Vulcanimicrobiia; order Vulcanimicrobiales; family Vulcanimicrobiaceae; genus DATJUC01. Next base: position 23 of record DATJUC010000149.1, read on the forward strand.
TTTGGTCTGCACCGTCCTCTACATCGTCGTAGCCGCGATTCTCAACGGCATGGTTCCGTTCAACGAGCTCAACGTCGCCTACCCGGTAGCCTTCGCGCTGGACCAAGTAGGCATGAAAACGGCCGCCGTCGTCATCTCGTTCGGCGCGATTGCGGGGCTGACCACGGTACTGCTGGTCATGATGTACGGGCAAACGCGCATCTTCTACGCCATGTCGCGCGACGGCCTGATTCCGCCGATCTTCGTGAAGCTTCATCCGACGTTCCGCACGCCGTGGATTTCGCAAATCATCTTCGGCGTCGTGATCGCGATCGCCGGAGCGCTCTTCCCGATCGGCATTCTCGGATCGCTCACCAACATGGGGACGCTGTCGGCCTTCGTCCTGGTGGCGATCGCCGTACCGCTCCTGCGAAACCGGCACCCCGAGCTCAAGGGCTCCTTCCAGCTGCCGTGGGGGCCGTACGTCATTCCGGCGCTCGCGGCGCTGAGCGCACTGTTTTTGATCTTTTACCTGAAGAACGGCAACCCGCTGGTCGCCGGGTTCTTTCCGCTGGTTTGGCTCGGCTTTTTGATCTGGCTGGTCGCCGGTTTGATCTTCTACTTCTCGTACGGAAGGAACAAGAGTACGGTGGCGCTGGAGGAAGCCGAAGGACTAGCGGTCGCGCAGCCGCGCGTAAACTAACCGGCGGCCGTAGCGAGATTATCGGCGCGTAGGGAGCGCTTTACAAAACCTTAACCATTTGGCCCTATGTCAAGGGCCAATGGTCCTACTCGGCGTCACTTTCGTCTCTGTCGGGCACATGCAACCGAGAGCCTATAATTTCAGCAGGCCGATTCGCAGCCTAGTCCGATGGAGTGTGGAAGAATCAATGGAAGATCCGGTCATCATCTCGCTGCACGGTGAGTACGACGTCGAGCGCCTGGCCGATTTACGAGCCGAACTCGAACCGCATTACCGAGCCCCCTACCTCGTTTTGGACCTGACCGAAGTCGCCTATTGCGACTCCGCATGCCTGTGCGAGTTCATCCGCATGCGTAAGGCTCGCTCGGCCGCCGGAATGCGTCCGGCCTGCTTCGTGATCAGAAACGATCGCCTCGGCCGGCTTTTCCACTTCCTCGGCCTCGACGAGATCTTCACGGTCGTCGAATCGCTGGACGACGCCATGGGCCGACGACCCGGCCGGCCGGCGCCGCTGACGAAAGCTTCGTAAATTCGGGGCGGCCTAGGCCGGCCGCGAAACCGTAATCACCGCAACGGGCTCGAGCGGATCGCACCCCTCGAGCTCTTCGCACGTCAGTGCGACCGCCTGGTCGCAGCTTGCCAATCCTTCGTATGCCGCGACGCGCGCACCGCGCAGCAAGTACAGCGCCGGAAGCGCTCGTCCGACGTCGCCGAACCGCGTCGCCCGCTCGACTGCGTCGCGAACGGCCGTTGCGGCGTCGCCGGCGTGCGAGCGGACGAACCGGGCGTCACGCAAAGCAAGACGCACGACCGCGCGCTCGTCGACGATCCGCGCGTCGCCGTCGCGCGCGTAAGCCCGCAGCGACGGCGTGAGCTCACCGCACTCCAGCTCGCCGGCGCCGCAGTTCAGCGAACGCGCCGCAGCCGCGGCGCGTTCCGCATCGCCGGCCGGCGGGGCGGCCGCGGTCCCCGCCAGCGCCGTCGCGCCCGACGCGGTCGCCCGCACCCGGTTACGCTGCGCGTCGATCTCGACGGAGACCTCGACGCGATCCGGAGCCGCACCGGCGGCCACGACCCGATCGCCGGCTTCGCGCCGAAGTGCCGCAACGTCGGCCGCAGTCGGCGCCACGATCGTGCGCTCGACGACGTCGCGAACCAGAGCCAGCGCGACGCCGATCGGAGCGATGACTTCGGCATCGCGAGCGATGCGAAACGGCAATTCCATGCTTTGCGCGAGCCACGGCAGAATCGCACCGCATCCGCCGCCGCCGCCGACGAGCACGACGTTCGAGCGTTCGAGACGATAATCGTCGAGCAGTTCCTCGACGCCGGCGCGAAGCTTCTCGGCGGCGATCTCGAGCGCGCGCCGCGCCAGCGCCGCCGCGTCGCCGGCGCCGCAACGCGCGGCCAGCAGCTCGAACGCGCGCAAGGCGGCGGTGGCGTTGCCTCGAGAAAATGCGCCGGGCGGGACGACTCCCAACGCGTTGGCCGCACACGTCACGGTCGGGGCGATGCGCGTCCCGTCGCGGGCGACCAGAACGGCATAGTCGGCCGGATCGCCGGCCCAAGGCGCCAGGCATTCGACGCGTGCGCCTTCGATGCGCGCCGGGTCGCTAAAAGCCGCGTAGGCACAGCCGGCGATGTGCGCGCTGCGCGGCCCGGCGTCGACGATGCCGGCACGATCGACGCGCAGCATGCTTCCGCCGGCGATGCCGTAGGTACGCACGTCGACGGTTTGCAGCATCGTGCGGTGGCCGCCGATGCGCGCCGGATGCATTTGCGAGCGTCCCGCACGGATCGCCGAACAGTCGGAGCTCGTTCCTCCGACCTCGACGAAGACTCCGTCGGAAAGATTTTCGTAGAGCAGGGCGCCGGCCACGCCGGCGGCCGGCCCGGAGAGCAGCGTCAGAATCGGGCGGCGCTCCATCTCGCGCACGTCCATCACGCCGCCGTCGCTGCGCATGATCATGAGCGGCGCGCCGATCGCGGCTCGTTCGACCGCGGACGCCGTCATCCGCGACGTGCGGATCATGCGGGGAAGGATGGCCGCGTTCAGCGCGGCGGTCCGGGTCCGGGAACGCAAACCGTAGGTCGAGCTCACGTCGTGACCGCCGGTCGCTTCGACGCCGCGGTCGCGTGCCATCGCGGTCGCGCGCCTTTCGATCGACGGACGATCGACGCCGAACGGCGCGCTGGCGGCAATCGTTTGCGCGCCGCCGCTCAGGAGCGAATCGAGCGCCGCCGCCAGCGCGCGCTCGTCGCCCGGATCGGCGAAGGCGAAGCGCGCGTCCAGCATTCTGCCCGGCGCCAGCCGAACGGGCGCGAAGTGCATCTGCCGGCGGGCGAACCACTGGCCCGGCGACGCGAGTCCGAGCACCCCGACGCGCG
>DATJUC010000150.1:0-10454 GCA_035502675.1 Candidatus Acidiferrales bacterium
TCGGCAAGAAGAATCGCCTGCTCAACGCGTTCAACGACGACGTGACGCATTGGCTCGATTTCTTCGCGTACACCAACTTCATGGACCGCGACGGCAAGTTTCAGCTCACCATGCTCCAACATTCCGGCTTCGCTCCGCTCGCATCGTCGATGGGGCCGATGCTCAAGGAAGAGTCGTTTCACATGGGCACCGGAATCACCGGATTGCGCCGCATCGCCAAGGCCGGAATCGTCCCGGTCGACGTGCAGCAGAAGTACTACAACAAGTGGATTTCGGGCTCGCTCGATTTGTTCGGCACCGACCATTCCGGATCGGCGCAGTGGGCGTACGCGTGGGGCATCAAGGGCCGCGTCGACGAAGACAAGACCGGCGAACCGGTCGACAAGGAGCGTCTCAACGAGCGCGCTCGCGAACAGTTCCATCAAGAGGTCGCGCAGACCGTCGCCCGCGTGAACGAAGTCAATCCCAGCGACACGAAACTCTACGTTCCGGACATGCGCTTCAACCGGAAGATCGGCGATTACGCCGGCCAGCGCTATACCGTCGACGGCCGGAAGCTGACCGAAGCCGAGTGGAACGATTACTTCCCGTCGGTTTTGCCGACGGCCGAGGACGACGCCAAGCTCAAAGAGTATTTCAAAAATCCCGGTTGGATCGCTCCCAAGGGTAACCTCAACTAACACGAAGCTGGAAAGAGGCACTATGAGTACCACGGTCAACGGCGCGACGCAGCAAACCCCCTTCGGACGCGAGGAACGCAAGCTCGACGGTAAGCGCGTGATCAACTATTGGAAGGAGGGTCACGTCGCGCTCGTCGAGATGGACGACCCTCCGGCCAACACCTACACTCACGAGATGATGCGCCAGCTCGACGACGCGATCTTGGACGCTCGCTTCGACCACGACGTCGAGGTCATCGTGCTGACCGGCAAGGGCGAGAAATTCTTTTCCGCCGGCGCGAACATCGGAATGCTCAACTCCGTGACGCCGGAGTTCAAGTACATGTTTTGTCTGCACGCCAACGAAACGCTGAGCCGCCTCGAGCAAACGCCCAAACTCGTGATCGCGGCGCTCAACGGCCATTGCGTCGGCGGCGGACTCGAGATCGCGATGGCGGCCGACATTCGCATCGCCCGCAAGGACGCCGGCAAGATCGGCTTACCGGAAGTCGCGCTGGGCGTGCTTCCGGGCACCGGCGGAACGCAGCGGCTGGCGCGCATGGTCGGAAAGACGCGCGCCATCGAGATGATGGTCACCGGAAAGACCGTCAGCTACGAGCAGGCGCTGGAGTGGGGGCTCATCAACGACCTGTACGAAGGCTCGGCTCAAGAGTTTCGCGAGCAAATCCTGGACTACGCCGCCCAGTTCTGTTCGCCCAACAAGGCGCCGATGGCCGTCGGTCACATCAAGCGCAGCGTCCAGACCGGAACGGACCTCTCGCTGCAAGACGGCCTGGCGCTCGAGCGCGAACTGCAATCCCTGCTTTTCAAGAGCGAGGACGCTAAGGAAGGCATCGCCGCTTACAACGAAAAGCGCGTCGCCCGCTTCAAGAACAAGTAGCCGGTCGCGCGCGCGGCAAAGGTTCGAGTGAAGCGGTTCGAAACGCTGCTGGCTTTGCTGGCCGTCGTGCTGGCGAGTTTGAGCGCGTTGCGGATTCCAGGCCGGATCCTGTTGGCGCTGCTGGCGATCCTCTTGCTATGCATCGTGATCTCGTCGCGGTTGCGCGCCGCGCTGCGGGGCAAGACGGCGGCGCCGGGCGCGTTCGACGCCTACGAAAGGGCGATGGAGATCCAGCGCCGCCGGCAAGAGCGGCTGGACCGGCAATGATCGTTTGGGACAATCATACCTGCTTGCCGCTGCGCCACGACGACGAAACGTTCTTGCCGCAGCTGGAACGCTTTCGCCAAGCCGGCGTCGACGTCGTGAGCGTCAACGTCGGCTTCGGCCCGCAAGGAATCGAACCGCACGTCCGCATGCTGGGGCACCTTCGCCGCTGGCTGGCCGCGCGCCCGGATCGCTATCTGATCGTCGGAACTGCGGCGGACGTCGAACGAGCCAAGGCGACGAGACGGCTGGGAGTGTTCTTCGACGTCGAGGGCGGCAACGCGATCGCGGATCAGCTCAGCTTGATCGAGTTCTACTACGATCTGGGCGTACGCTGGATGTCGATCGCGTACAATCTTCCGAATCGTTTGGGCGGCGGCTGCATGCGGCCCGACGACGGGCTGACGGAGTTCGGCGAAGCCGCGATCGCGGAGATGAACCGGGTCGGAATGATCGTCTGCTGCTCCCATACCGGCCCCCGCACCGTTATGGAGGCGATCGAGCGCTCGCGCGATCCCGTTATCTTCTCGCATTCCAATCCGCGCGCGCTTTGGGATCACCCGCGTAACGTCACCGACGAGATGATCTCGGCCTGCGCGCGCCGGGGCGGGGTCGTCTGCGTGAACGGCGTCGGACTCTTCCTCGGTCTGAACGATACCCGCTCCGAGACGTTCGTGCGCAACGTCGACTACGTTGCCCGGTTGGCCGGCATCGAGCACGTCGGCGTCGGTTTGGACTACGTCTTCGATAGCGAAGAGGTCGAGCTCTACGTTCGAGGCAATCCGGAGCTGTTCGGGCGCGACGCCGAAGTCGTCAAAACCTACGGCTGCGACTTCGTGCCTCCGGAGCGTCTCCCCGAAATTGCGGATCGCTTGCGCGCCATCGGATACTCGAACGCCGACGTCGAGCGCGTACTCGGCGGAAACATGCTGCGGCTCGCGCGCGAAATTTGGAAATAGCCTTCGGCCACTAGGTTCGCCGCAACCGGCGATAAGCCGAGCGCGCAACCGCAACGATCGCGATCGTAAACGCGACCGCGGCGGCGGCGGCGGCAAACGGCGCGGCCAGTGCGAGCACGACTGCACCGGCCGATCCGGCATCCTCCGCGAGGCTGATGGCCGGATTGGCCAAGCCGCCGGTCGTTGCCGTCGACGCGGCCCGAAGCGACGCGACCGCAGCGTGCACGCCCAGTGCGTTGAGCGCACCCAGAGCCATGAGCGAAGCCAGCAGCTCGGGACTTTGGGCGTGCACGGCGCCGCCGACCAGGACGGCCGCGGCGGCCGGTTTGACGACGACTCCCGCGACGTGCATCGCGCTGTCGAGCAGCGGAACTTTGTCGGCCAAGAGATCCAGGATCGCGACCGCGACCAGCGCGTAGGTCGCGGCGGCCGATCCCAGCCACGCAAAGTGTTGCGGCGGATGAAGCAGGCCGGTGTGAGCGGCGATCGCCATCGCGGCGAGCGCCAGCACGCCGCGAACGCCGGCCGCCGTCGTCAGCGCGTAGGCGAGCGCGTATTGCGCTGCCGGATCCACCTAGGACGATCCTTCGCGGGCGAGCATCTCGCGATAGATCTCCCGCACGCGTTCGATGGTATCGATTTCCGACGCGGGTTTGTCGTCGCGGATGCGCACGATGCGGGGAAACCGCAGCGAGAAGCCGCTCTCGTGCAGATCGCTCTCCGCGACGACGTCGAACGCGACCTCGAGCACGACCATCGGCTCGACCGGAATCTCGTGCGCGCGGGCTTTGCCGCGCCGGTGCCGGGAGTCGAGGCGGTGCTCGAGAAACCACGGCGTCAGCTCGGCGATTTCGGCGTCGGTCAGCCCGGAATACGCTTTGCCGATCGCCGCCAAGCCGCCGCGCTCGTCTCGAACGGCAAAGGTGTAATCGGAAAGCACGTTGGCTCTCTTTCCGTGTCCCCACTCGACGGCCACTACGACGACGTCGAGCGTCGAAAGTTCGCGTTTGAGCTTCAGCCACCATTTCCCGCGGCGCCCGGGCGCGTAGGGCGAATCCGCGCGCTTGATCATCAAACCTTCGTTACCGCGCGCGCGCGCCGCCTCGAAAAATTGGTTGACTTCGACGCCGGCGATGCCGGCCGAACTCGAAGAAGCGGTCGTCCGAAAGGGCGCGAGTACCAGCCCGCGGCGTGGAACGACGAACTCCGCCAAACGCTCGCGGCGCTCGACCAGCGGCCGATCGATCATGAACTCGTCCCCGATCGCAAGCGCGTCGAAGATCACGTAGGCCAGCGGAACGCCGGCGATCAACGATCCGTCGATCGTCTTGCGCTGCAATCGCGTTTGCAGCCGGCGAAACGGCAGGACGCGCTCGCCATCCATAGCGACGATCTCGCCGTCCAGAATTGCCCGGCCTGCAAGCGAGGCGAGGGCAGCGGCAACGTCCGGATACGACCCGGTGACGTCGTTGAGGTTGCGCGAGAAGAGCCGCACGCTTCCACCGTCGAGATGCGCTTGGGCGCGGATGCCGTCGTACTTGTCCTCGAGATGCCAAACGCCGGAAGCGAGCTCGCCGTAGGACTCGGCGTAAGCGATCGGCGAGGCGAGCATGAATCCGATCGGCGATCCGTACGAAACGGATATCTCTTCCAGCCGTCCGCGCTTCGCAGCGACGGCCACGGCGCCGACGTCGCCGGCCGCCATGACTGCGCGTCGAACGGCGTGCGGCTCGGCCTCGAACGCGGCGGCGATTGCGTCCACGACGAGTCCTTCCCGCAAGCCGATGCGCAAATCGCCGGTGACGATCTTGACGACGTAGGCCGCAATCGCCGAATCTTCGCAGGCGCGCAAGATGCGTTCGAGTACGGCCTCCCGTCGTTTTGCCGCCTGCTTACCACGTGCGTCCGCGATCTCGCCGAAGAGCGCGTCGAGCGACGACGGCGTCAATCGCTCGCCGAACAGCATGGCGTTGCGCGGCGGGCGTACCAGCGAGGCGAGTGCGTCGCCCAGATCGCCGTGACGGCGGTACGCCGCCGACAACGCGGCATCGTCGAACTCCCATATCGCTCGCGCGGCCGCGACGATCGAGCGGCCGCCGACCGACAGCGTCCGGCGATCGCGGGCGGCGAACGGAGTTCCCGTAAAGAAGCGAGCGGCCGCCACGAGGTCGGCATCGTCGAGCTCTCGCAGGTATGCCGCCAGAATCGATTGCTTTTCGAGCTTGCCCGGACGTTGCGCGATGGCGGCGGCGGTCGCCGCAAAACGTTCCACGGAACGGCTAGGCGCGCGGCCGCGGCTTCATGCGGCTCCGAATTCGCAACCGCGGGCCGCTGTTCCGTCGGCGAGCGCGGCGGTATCGTCATCGACAGGCGAATCGGTTAGGCTACCGAACCAGCGGGCCATGGTCACCGCTTTCATCCTGATGAGCGTCGAGCGACCGCGGCTCAAATCGATTGCCGACGACCTGCTCGCGATCGACGGCATCGCGGAAGTGTATTCGGTTGCGGGGCCGTTCGACTTGGTCGCGGTCGCTCGGGTGAAGGAGCACGAGCAGCTCAACGACTTGGTGACCGAGGGCGTCGCCTCGCTCGACGGAATCGTCGGCACCGAGACCCTCATCGCGTTTCGCGCGTTCGCAAAAAAGGATCTCGGACTGCTGTGGGACATCGGCGTCGACTGACGCGGGCAGGGTGCGACCGCCGGCGCTACGGCAGCTCGACGCGATAGAGCCGGGTGTCGTCGACCGTAAGGCGTTGCGGCTGGCGGCCCGCGTAAGCGTCGAATCGAACGGTCGACTCACCGTCGGTGAACGTTCCGTTCGGGAGCGCTTGCAGCGGTTCGACGCCGTCGAAGGTCAAGCGGTTCTTCACGATGACGATTCGCGTGACGTCGGGCATTCCGTCGAACGTATTCTCGTAGCGGCCGGTGAGGGCGTTCCACGAACTCGGATACGAGAACGTGCGCGGTCCGCGATATTCGGCGTTGGCATACCATTGCGACCCGTAGTTGAGATCGGTGACGCGATGTGCGGCGTCGCGATGAAACGCGAGCAGGAACGTCTTGTAGCGCGGATCGTCGACCCAGAACACGTCCGGACCCATCGGATAGAGCGCGATCGTCGCGGAGCCGTCGTTCATCGTGAGCCGATCGCCGTTGGCGACGACGGTGAGCGCCCGCGCCGATGCCGAGGCGTAGGTGCCGGCATAGGATGCCGCACCGGCAACGTGCAGCGGATCGGGTGCCGGCGGCGGTGAGGGCAAAGGCCGGCCCGCGCTCTGCGCGCGGAGCACCTGCATGGCGTAGAGCACGATCGCGCATGGATGCAGCGGCGCTTCGACCAAGTTGGCGAAACCGATCGCGCCGAATCCGCGCGTGAGATTCATTTGCATGCAGGCCGTATAGCCGGAGATACCGCCGGTGTGGCCTACCAGACGATCGCCGTTCTCGTTGAAGATCGCCAACCCGAAGCCGTATTGCCGGTAAAACGACGGCGCTTCGCTCAGGACGGTCGTGGCCGATCCGGCCGGCTTGCCGTCGGCAAGCTTGTCGGGGTTGGTCATGAGCGCGAAGGAAGAGGCGGAGAGGAGTTGCGTTCCGGCCGCCGTCTTGCCTCCGTTGAGATAGAACCGCATGTAGCGGGCCATGTCCTCCGGCGTGGAGAGCACCGATCCGGCCGGGTCGACGAAATCGAGCGGCGGGGCTGGCGCCAGCGGCGGATGCAGCGGGCTGGGCGCGACGTCGTTGTCGCGCCACTGGTAGCCGACTGCCGCGTTCTGCATCAGCTGCGGCGTGAAAACCGGCGAACTCGACGTCATGCCGAGCGGGTCGAAGACGCGCGCCTGCAGGGAGTCGCTCCACCAGCGGCCGTCGAGCTGGGCGAGAATTTCACCGGCGGTCGCATAGCCGTCGTTGGAGTACGACCACGAGGTTCCGGGCGGGAAGATCGTTTTGGCCGCGCGCAGCGCGACCACGTCGTAGAGATAGCCGGGTTCGGAGGAAAAGTCGTCGGGTAGACCGGCCGTGTGCGAGAGCAGCTCGTGAACGAGAATCGGTTTTCCGCCCGAGCGGATCGAGAACCACGGCAGATACGTCTGCACGCGGGCGTCGAGATCCAGCTTGCCAGCGTCGTGCAGCTGCATCAACGACATCGCCGTCATCGACTTGGTGATCGAACCGATCGCAAAGCGCGTATCCGGCGTCACGGGCGTCTTGGCGTCGACGTTGGCGTAACCGAGCGTGATGATCTTGAGGGTATGCGTCCGGTCGGTGATCGCCACCGAAAGTCCGGGCGTTCCTTCGTACGCCATGGCGGCCGGAGCGTAAGCGGCGATCGCGGCCAACGCGTCTTCCATGCTCGGCGAAGCGGAGCGCGCCGGGGCCGGTAAGACGGCAAGCACGGCAGCGGCGATCGCGAGCGCGAGAACGAGTCCCCAAAGGCGTTTGTTCGGCATCCATGGTCTGTCTAGCGCCGCGTCGAGCAACCCCTTCTGCCGGCAGGCCGCCGGGCTAGTAACTCCGGGAATAATGACCTAAGTCATCGAATCGAGAGCGCGATCGACTGAAACACTCCACGCCGGTGAAAGGTTTAGGGCTCTACTATGGCTCGCATATACGAAAACTTAGCCGACACGTTCGGCAACACGCCGTTGGTCAAGATTCCGCGTCTCAACGCCGGACTGGGCGGGACCGTGCTGGTCAAAATGGAGTCGTTCAATCCGGCCGGCTCGGTGAAGGATCGCATCGGCGTTGCGATGATCGAAGCGGCCGAGCGCGACGGCCGGCTGTTACCGGGGATGACGATCGTCGAGCCGACCAGCGGCAACACCGGCATCGCGCTGGCCTTCGTCGCGGCCGCCAAAGGGTATCCGATCGTGCTCGTGATGCCGGACACGATGACGATCGAGCGGCGCAATCTGCTCAAGGCGTACGGCGCGCAAACCGTCCTGACGCCGGGTTCCGAAGGCATGCGCGGGGCGCTGAACCGGGCCAACGAGATCGTCGCCGCCAAACCCGGAAACTATTTCATGCCGCAGCAGTTCGAGAATCCGGCCAATCCCGAAATTCACCGGCGAACGACCGCCGAGGAAATTTGGCGCGACACCGACGGCGGCGTCGACGTCTTCGTCGCGGCCGTCGGAACGGGTGGAACGATCACCGGCGTCGGTGAGGTCCTCAAACAGCGCAAACCGGGCGTCGCGATCGTCGCCGTCGAGCCCGAAGGATCGCCGGTTCTTTCGGGTGGGAACCCGGGTCCGCACAAGATCCAGGGGACGGGCGCCGGATTCGTTCCCAGCATCCTCAACACGCACGTCTACGACGAGGTAATTCGCATCTCGGACGCCGACGCGATCGGGACCGCGCGCCGGCTCGCGCGCGAAGAAGGCATGCTGGTCGGCATTTCGGCGGGTGCCAACGTGCTGGCGGCGCTGCAGCTGGCGGCGCGCCCGCACAACGCCGGCAAGACCGTCGTGACGATCGGCTGCGACACGGGCGAACGGTACCTGAGCAATCCGGTCTTTGCCGAGCAAGAGGCGGTCGTCGTCGAGCCGGCACTTGCCTGACCTCGGATCGCGATGATCGTCGAAGTCACTCGCGGCGATCTCGTCGAGTCGGTTCATCACGTCGCCGCTTGCGCCGTCGGTGCGGGCGGCGAAATCGCGTTTGCGAGCGGCGAGATCGAGGTGCCCGTTTACCTGCGGTCCGCGGCGAAGCCGTTCATCGCGGCGGCGGCGATCGAGGCCGGCGTGCGCGAACGCTTCGGCTTGGAGCCCCGCGAGATCGCCGTGATGGCGGCGTCGCATTTCGGCGAACCGTTTCACGTAGAAGCGGTGACGTCGATCCTGCGCAAAATCGGTGCCGGCGAAGCGGCGTTGCAATGCGGCGTGCACTATCCGTATGACGAATCGTCCGCGCACGCGCTGATCCGGGAAGGTCGCGCGCCCTCGCCGGTATTCAACAACTGCTCGGGCAAACACGCCGGCATTCTGGCGTTGTGCAAAGCGATCGGCTGCGATTCCTCGACCTACCTGGACCCCTCGAATCCGGCACAGCGGAGAATCCTCGACTTTTGCGCGCGCATGTCGGACGAGGACCCTCACGAATGGCCGCTCGGCGTCGACGGCTGCGGGATTCCGGTATACGCGACCTCGCTGCGGCGTGCGGCCCTCGCCTTCGCGCGATTGGCCACGCTGCAGGGGATCGGTGAGGCGGACGCTGCGGCCTTGCGAGTCGTGCGCGAGGCGATGGTCGAGTATCCGCAGTACGTCGCGGGCACCGGCCAGTTCGATAGCGAGCTCATGCGGGTCGCGCCGGGCGCGATCGCCTGCAAGGGCGGTGCCGAAGGCATTCATGGGGTCGCGGCGGTCGAGCGGGGGCTGGGCTACGCCTCGAAAGTCTGGGACGGTGCCGGACGCGCGCGGGGTCCCGCGACGATCGCCGCCCTCCGGCATCTCGGCGCCCTCGACGAGCGCCGGGCGAGCGAGTTGGCACGCTTCGGTACGCCGATCGTGTATAATCGGGCCGGACGCCCCGTCGGAGAGATCCGGTGCCGCGTCTGATGTCGCCGTCTCAAAAGCGAGTCGAAACGTAGGAATGTCCGACTATCTGCGCCTGCTCGAGCAGCGGGTTCTCATTTTCGACGGCGCCATGGGCACGCAGCTCATGGCGCTCGAGCTGTCTGCCGGCGACTTCGGGGGCGCGCGGTACGAGGGCTGTTACGAGGCGCTCGTGCTCTCGCGGCCCGACGCCATTCGCGCGATCCACGAGGCCTATCTCGAAGCCGGGGCCGACGTCGTCGAGACCGACTCGTTTACCGGATCGCGGTTGAAGCTCGACGAGTTTGGCCTCGGCGAGCGCACCTACGAAATCAACGCTCGTGCGGCGCAACTCGCGCGCGAAGCGTGCGCGAAATTCGATGCGCCGGATCGCCCGCGGTTCGTCGCCGGATCGATGGGCCCGACCGGGATGTTGATCTCGTCGTCGGACCCGTCGCTCTCGAAGATCTCGTACGACCGGCTGTGCGACGTCTACGGCGAGCAGGCGCGCGCGCTGGTCGAGGGCGGCGCCGATCTGCTGATCTTGGAGACGATGCAGGACCTGCTCGAGCTCAAAGCTGCGATCGCCGGCGTCGTACGCGAGTTCGAGCGCGGTTTGCGGCGCGTCCCGATTCAAGCGCAGCCGACGCTGATCACCGAAGGGCGAATGCTGCTCGGCACCGACGTCGCTGCGATCTGCGCGACGCTCGACGCGCTGCCGGTCGACGTCGTCGGTCTCAACTGTTCGACGGGCCCGGCACAAATGCGCGATCCGATTCGCTATCTGTGCGAAAACTCGCGCTGCTTCGTCAGCGTCATTCCGAACGCGGGCTTACCGCTGATGGGGCCCGCAGGCGAAACCATCTATCCCGAGACGCCGGAGGAACTCGCCGCCGAGCTGGCCGGATTCGTGCGCGATTTCGGCGTGAACGTGGTCGGCGGCTGCTGCGGCTCGACGCCCGAGCACATCGCGGCGCTGGTTCGCGCTTGCCGTACCGAGCGCGCCGTCGGAACGACGGCGGCGCGAGCCGCGCGGATCGCGGAGCTCCGGCGAACGGCGCTCGATACCCGGCCGCAAAACGTTGCGTCGGCGATGACGGCGGTCGCGCTCGAGCAGGAACCGCGGCCGCTCATCGT
>DATJUC010000151.1:0-5449 GCA_035502675.1 Candidatus Acidiferrales bacterium
AGATCTTCGCGTTCGCACCCGGCCTTGCACCGTCGCCGCTGCCTTCTCCGACGCCGGCTCCAGTCGTCACCCCGACCCCGGCGACCCAAGGCGCGCGCACGTGAGACGCGCTTGGCTATCGGTGGCAATGCTGCTGCTCGCGGCCTGCAGCGGCTCGTTCCAGCCATCCGTTCCCAGCGTTCCGGCTTCGTTTGCACGGGCGTCCGAAGTCTCGCCGTCCCGCGGCATGGGGACCGGCACGATTGAAATTCGGGTGCGCGTTCCGGCGTACGGCGCGCGCCGTCAGGCTCGTTCCTGGAAGACCGAGAGCATGCGGCTGTGGTTCAATCTGCGCGTAGGCGTCGAGACGTTCGATCTCACGCCCGCCGACCGCGCGCATTGTTCGGGATCGCCCCTGGTCTGCACGTTCGCATTCGCATTGCCCGCCGGCGAATATTCCCCCACGCTGTCCACCTACGACACGGCCCCCTACGACGATTGGATTCCGATCTTTGCCAAACGCATCGTGCGAGACCAAATCCGAATCGTCGCCAAGGCCGGCGGCGTTTCGCGCTACGACGTCGTGCTGGGCGGCGACGTCGAGCGCTTCACGGTGCCGGCCGGCGTCACCAGCGTTACGATCGCTGCGACGGGCGGCGGCGGATCCGGATATCTCGGCCAAGAGCCGCTGGCCGGTTTGGTGCGGGCCCGCATTCCCGTGACGCCGGGCGAAACGCTGACGGCGATCGCCGGCGGCAAGGCCGGGTCGAGGCCGGCGGAAGGCGGCTTTAACGGCGGCGGCGCGTCGACGGACAACGGCGTTTCGTACGCGGGGTACGCGGGCGGATTTCCGGGCGGTGGCGCTTCCGACGTACGCGCGAATGGCACCGCGCTTTCCAATCGCATTCTCGTCGCCGGCGGCGCGGGCGGTGACGGCGGCAGCGAAGCCGGCGTCGTACCCGGCTTTGCGGGTTCCGGCGGCGGCGACTCGGGCACGCCGGCGAGCGGTGCGATCGACGGCGGCGCCGGCGGTCGCGGAGGTTCGCAAACGCGCGGGGGTGGCGGCGGTGCCGGCGGCGCCGGCGGCCGGCGCGGTCTACCGGGCCAACTCGGCCTCGGCGGCGACGGCGCGGGTGCGGGTGCGGCCGGCGGCGGAGGAGGCGGCGGTTACTATGGCGGCGGCGGAGGCGGCAGTTCGGGACGTGCCGTGACTGCCGGCGGCGGGGGCGGTGGGGGATCGTCGTACGTCGAGGCCGGCGCGATCGCATTGGAAAACCGCGCCGGCGTCGCTTGGGGCGACGGGATCGTCGTCATCGCGTGGTGACGCACGCCGTCGCCGGCGCGCGAGTTCACTGGTTGCTGAAAACGGCTCCGTGCGGCGCCGCGCTGCCGTTCCAACCGTCCGGCCAGGCGCGCGTGAAGTCGATGCTTTCGGGATCGAGCGTCAGCGCGCCGGTCGTGCGATCGATGCTCGCAAACAGCGCGTGCGTCTGCAGCGACCCGTATCCGGTAATTACGATGCGGTCTCCGCCCGGCTCCAGCGCGAGCCAATGCGGGTATTGCCCCGGGTGGAGCAGGATGCGGCTTACTTCGTGCGGGTGCGCGGGATCGCGTACGTCGAGACTTACGATAGCGGCGCCGCTCTCCATCGATTCGACGAGATAGTTGCCGGCCACGACCGGAACTTCGCACGCCCGGTAACCGAAATCGTAGACGTGCTGCAGCGACGGGGAGTTTCCGCCTAGGCCGCGCACGAGGTAGAGCCCGCAGTTGAACGTCGGGACGACCACCGTCTTGCCGTCGCTGAGAACGCGCGGTTCCGACGAATCGGCCGCCGGGTCCGAAAACCAGTACGGCGTTTTCGGAAGCACGATGGTCTTGAGCAGCGCGAGATCCGAGAGCCGCCACACTTGCACGACGTGGCTGCTCTGCGCGCCCATCATGTCGGCGCTGCTGGTCACGACCCGGTTCTGCGACTCGACGACGGCCAGGCTGTACGGCCGGATGTTCGGGTCGGCCGCCGGATCGGCAGCCGGGCTCGACTTGACGACGCGGCCGTGCTCGTCGAGCTCGACCAAACCGCCGGGTGCGCGGTTGAAGCCGCGCGTGTACTGAAACGTCGACAGTGTGTAGCCGTTTGACAGATACGCGAACGAATGCGGATTCATGTACGGTCCGGCGTTTCCGAACTGCGAAATCAGCCGCGGCTTGGTAGGATCGTGCAGATCGAACACGTAGGTGCGGCCCGCCAGCCAGTCGTTGGCGAACAGGACGTCGTTCGAAGGCAGCGCGTAGTTGGTGTGGTGCGCCATCTTCGCACCGCTTCCGACCGGCAGCATCGCGACCAGCTTATCGGGCGGCGATGCGTCGGACGAAACGTCGAATACCGCCAAAAAGTCTTTGCCCATGTCGTGCGGCATCGGCATCGCCGCGCCCGGATGACGGACTTCCATCGCCCACACGAATAGGTAGCGGCTGTGCGCGGCACCGGCCGGAGCGGTCGCCAGCAAAAGGACCGCGCCGAGAAGCAAGCCTCGAGTCATCGATCGCGCATTCATTCGAGACGTCGCGAACGCCTCCGTTGCAAACGAAGTGCCGGACACCGTAATGCGGGCTTCGCTCGTCTTGCGAGGCGAACCCTCCGAACGGACCGAATCGCCGGTCCATGGATTTCACCACGGCGTTCGCGCGGCGTCGCATCGGCGCGCTCTCGTTCACCGGCGCGCTGCTGGCCGGTTGCGCCGCGACCGGCACGAGCCCGCCGGTGCCGCCCGGAGCCGCAGCCGTGCTGGCCGGCAGCCCGATGCCGATTCACCACGTCGTGATCGTCGTGCAGGAGAACCGCAGCTTCGACAACGTGTTCGCCGGATTTCCGGGCGCAGATGCGCCGACGGTCGGCAAGCTTCCGAACGGAAAGACGATACCGCTCCAGAGCATCGGCGTCGACACCGCCGATCCCGAGCACAACTTCAAGCAGAGTCTAGCCGACATCGACGGCGGCAAAATGGACGGGTTCGCCGACGGGCACCTTTATTACGGCGCTCCGCGATACCCGCCGCTCGAGCTCAGCCACCTCGACCGCACGCTGACCGCGCCGTATTGGGCGATGGCGCGGCAGTACACGCTCGCCGATCGCATGTTTCCGACCGAACACGGCCCGAGCTGGACCGCGCACCTGAATCTCATCGCCGGGACGACGACGCTCTCGCCGAAAACAGCCGTCATCGACTTTCCGAACGAGATCTTCGGCGAGTATTGCGGCGTCGCGCCTTCGGTTTTTACCTACACCGTCACCGGACCGCGCGCGCACCGCACGTACGGGACGGGCCCAACTCCGTGCTTCACGCAGTTTCGCACGCTGGCCGACTCGCTCGACGCGCGCGGCGTTTCGTGGCGATATTACGCGCCCAACATCGCGGCCGGCTCGTGCGCGACCGCCTGCGGCGGACAGTGGTCGCCGTTCGCCAGCATCAAAGCGGTGCACGACGGGCCCGACTGGAAGAACGTCGTGAGTCCCCCGCCCCAAGCGTTGCGCGACATCGCCGCCGGCAATATGGCCGCGGTCACGTGGATCGTCCCCGAGTCGCCGTGGGCAGACCACGCTTACGCCGGCGCCAAGCCCGAAGGCCCGTCGTGGGTCGCCGCGATCGTCAACGCGATCGGGGAGAGCGCTTTTTGGAAAGACACCGCCATCGTCGTGCTGTGGGACGAATGGGGCGGCTTTTACGACGACGTCCCGCCGCCTCAGCTCGACTTCCGCGGGCTGGGAATCCGCGTGCCGTGCATCGTCATCTCGCCGTACGCGCGCCGGCGCTACGTCTCGCACACCCAGTACGAGTATGGCAGCATCCTCAAGTTTGCCGAGCAGGTCTTCGATCTCGCGCCCATCGGGCCGCCGTCCGAAGGCTACACCGACTCGCGCGCTGCCAGCATCCTGGACAGCTTCGACTTCACGCAAAAGCCGAAGCGGTTCGTACCGATCGCGGCTCCTTATCCGCCTTCGACTTTTCTCAACGCTCCCGAGTCGCGGCTGCCGCCCGATCCCGAATAGCTTCCGGTCCGCTATTCGATGGTCGCCCAGGCCTCCCCCAACTCGTCTTCCAAACGGTTGCGTTGCTCGGGTGTGAGCGTGTCCGGTATCCGGTTGATGACCAGGCTGTTGAGGACGCCGTCGAAATCGAACGGCGTTTGATAATCGTGGGACACCGGCGTGACGTTGCTGCGCGTCACCGAGAACCCTTCGTCGATCGGCACCAGCGCCGGTATGCTCGCGTTCATACGATTTCGCGCGATCGCTTTGCCGTCGAGGAAGAGGGTTCCAAGGCCGCCTTTTCCGACGCCGCCGTCGCTCTTGAAGGTGAAGACGATGCGGTGCCGTCCGGCGCCGGCTGCGGAGTTGGCGACCCACTCGGTCGTCGAAAGCGCCAGCGTGTTATAGGCGAAAAACGGCCGTCCCGCCTTGACGGCGAGCGCGTATCCGCCGAAGTGGCCGCCCTGCTGCACGATGACGCCGTTGGCGGAGGCCGGCAGCGTCACGTCGGCGGCAATCGTGTAGGATGCGTTCAACAAGTTGGGCGCCAGCGCGGCCGGCAGATTCAAGATCGAGGAGTCGTATTCGAACCGCGTCTGTCCGGCCTTCAATCCGGGACGCTGCGAAAACGCCATCGCCGGCCGGTTGGAGTTGAGCGGAAAGACGTTGTACTTTTGCGCTTCGGCGACGAACAGCTGCTCGAGCTCCTGCAATTTTGCGGGGTTGGAGGCGGCGACGTTTTCGTATTGCGTCCAGTCGTCCGCGACGTGGTAGAGCTCCCACTTCGCCCCGTCCCACGGCTTGGAGGCGTTGGGATTCTTGCAGAACGGCTCCCACGGCGGGCAAATCGGAACCACGCTGGCCATCCAACCGTCCTGATAGATTGCCGGAACGCCCACCATTTCGAAATATTGGGTGTGGTGGGTGCTCGGCGCGTCGGCGCTTGCGCGATCGAAGGTGTAGAGCATGCTGACCCCCTCGATCGGCCGCTGGACGACGCCGTCGACCGAATCGGGTTGACGGATCCCGGCCGCTTCCAGCACGGTCGGTGCGATGTCGATCACGTGATGGAACTGGTTGCGAATGCCGCCCGCGTCGGTGATGCGGCGCGGCCACACGATGACCACGCCTTGGCGCGTGCCGCCGAAGAACGAGGCAACCTGTTTGGTCCATTTGAAGGGCGCGTCGAGCGCCCACGCCCACGGCACCGCGAAGTGCGGCGCGGTGTTCGGGCCGCCCCACTCGTCGTAGTACTTGAGCAACGTCTTGACGTCGGCGTGCATGCCGTTCATCGCGGCGAACTCGTTGGCCGCGCCGTTCATCCCGCCTTCGGCGCTCGCACCGTTGTCGCCGGTGATATAGATCGTCATCGTGTTTTGATAGCGGTGCGTGTCTTTGAAGGCCTGGATGACGCGTCCGATCTCGTAGTCCGTCTCGGCC
>DATJUC010000152.1:0-14904 GCA_035502675.1 Candidatus Acidiferrales bacterium
ACGTAGATGCAATAAACGCCGGCGCCCTTTTGGTTCAGGATCGTGTCGATGGCGATCGCGGTCTTGCCGGTCGAGCGATCGCCGATGATCAGCTCGCGCTGGCCTTTTCCGATCGGAATCAGCATGTCGATTGCGCGAATGCCGGTTTGCAGCGGCTGCTTCACGGATTGCCGCTGCACGACCGTCGGCGCGACGTTTTCGATGGTGCGATAGCGGCGCGTTTCGATGGGGCCCTTTCCGTCGAGCGGCTCGCCGAGCGGATTGACGACGCGCCCGAGAAGAGCTTCGCCGACCGGAACCGAGGCGATGCGCCCGGTGCGACGCACCTTGTCGCCTTCCCGGATGTCCGCGTCGGGCCCCATGATGACGACGCCCGCGTTGTCCTCTTCGAGATTCAGCGCGACGCCTTGGAGGCCGTTGGCGAACTCCACCAGCTCCGACGAGCGAACCCCGCGCAGTCCGTAGACGCGCGCCAAGTTCGCACCGACTTCGATGACGGTTCCGATCTCGTCTTCCTGCAGCTCCGTCTTGAAGCTCTGAATCTGTTGTTTGAGAATGCCTGCGATTTCGTCAGCGTTGATCATCGTTTCGTGTCCTAGTTGGTAGCGAAGAGTTCCCGGGCTAGGGATTCCAAACGGCCGGCAACCGTCGCGTCGACGCGGCGATCGCCCATGAGGATCCGCACGCCGCCGATCAACTTCGGATCGACGACGTGCGTGACTTCGAATTTCTTGCGATAAAGGCGTTCCAAGCGTTCGACCATCGACGCGAGCTCGGCCGGCGCGAGCGGGCGCGCCGTCGTGACGCGCACCGGTTCGGCGCCCCGCTCGGCGAGCTGCAGCTTGCGATACTCGCCGACCAGCGGTCCGAGCAGCCGCTCGCGGCGCTTGCGCACGAGCAGCAGTACCGAATGCAGGGCGACGTCGTCGACGCGACCGCCGAAAGCTTGCGCGATCGCCCGTTCCTTTTCACCGCGATCGATCACCGGCGCGTAGAAAAAGTCGCGCGCCAACGCGTCGTCGCGCAGCAGAACTTTGGCCATCGCGTCGAGGTCGTCGCCGACGCGATCCGCACTGCCGGTCTCTTTCGCCAGCGAAAAGATCGCGACCGCATAGCGGCGTGCCAGCGTCTCGTTGGTCACG
Source organism: Candidatus Acidiferrales bacterium (assembly GCA_035502675.1). Classification (GTDB taxonomy): domain Bacteria; phylum Vulcanimicrobiota; class Vulcanimicrobiia; order Vulcanimicrobiales; family Vulcanimicrobiaceae; genus DATJUC01. The sequence goes on from DATJUC010000152.1 coordinate 1,143, forward strand.
GCGTCACCTCGAAGCGATCCGGCGCCGAGCGCTCCATCGACGTCACGAAGTTCTCGACCAGGCGCGCGTCGGCGGAGGCGTCGATCCGCCGCGTCGCCTCGTCGCGCGCGCGGTCGAGCGCTTTTTCGAGCATCTCGAAGCGCAGTTGCCGCTTGGCGGCTGCGATCGCGCGATCGAACTCCCCTGCGGCGCCCTTGAGCGCGCGCTCGCCGGCCTCGCGGGCTTCCGCAATCGTCGCGGCGTGCTCCCGGCGTCCTTGCTCGACCGCACGCTGCTTGATCAGCTCGGCGTCGCGGCGGGCTCCCTCGGCTTCGCTTTGCAGCAGGTCGAGGGTCGCCTTGGCTTCGTCGCGATGGCGCTCGGCTTCGGCGATGATCTTGTTGGCACGCTCCTGAGCGGCGAGAATCGCCGGCTGAATGTACTTCGACCAGATCCACGCCAGCACGCCGATGAACAGAACCGACGCGATGATCTGACTCCAGGATGCCGCCTGAACGTAGAAGTTGGGATTCACGGCGCGATCGCCTCGCCGGCCGCACGCCGTACCATCGCTTCGGAGAGCTCCGCGACGACGCGCTCTTCGTCCGCGCGCGCCCGCTGGAGCACCTCGCGCGCGCGGCGGTCGGCCTCCTCGACGGTCGCCTGAACCTTCTGCGAAAACTCCGCGGTGAGCTTCGACGCTTCGTTGGAGGCGTCGCCGCGCGTGCGCGCCAGCACCTGTTCGGCGTCGCGGCGCGCGTCCGAGCGAATCTTCTCGGCCCGCGCGCGCAGCGCTTTGGCCTCGCCTTGGTAGCGATCGTAGTCTTCGGTCACGCTGTTGATGTATTCGCGCCGCTTTCGGATCGCCTCGCCGACGGGCTTGAGAAACAGCACGTTGAGCAACGCGAAGAAGATCGCGAAGTTCACGAGCTGGATCAGCGCCGTTCCGTCGAATGAGAGAAACATCGCGGGTGTTTCTTAGTGTCCCGCAATCTTCGCCATCAAGGCGGGGACGCCGGCGACGACGAGCAGCATGTAAAACGCCAGCCCCAAACCGATGATCGGAAAGGCCTCGAGCACGCCGACGCCCAGGAATAGGAACGTGAAAATGTTCGGGCGGGCCTCCGGTTGCCGCGCGATGGCTTCGACGGCTTTGCTGGCGACGATGCCGTCGCCGATGGCCGAACCGAACGCCACGCCGGCGACGATGATGCCGAAGGCCAGCAGGGTGAAGGCGGCTACCAACGCTTCAGAACTCAATGGAGTACCTTTCTTAGTGATCGTCCGCGATCGACAACGAGAGATAGACGATCGCGAGCAGGGTGAACACGAACGCTTGGACCGTACCGACGAAGAAGTTGAAGAATTGAATGAAGAACGGCAGGACCGTCACCGCCAGCGAGAGGTCGACCGGGCCGATCTTGACTTGGGCTTCGACGATCGAAGCCACGATGATGAACAACAGCTCGCCGACGAAGATGTTGAAAAAGAGGCGCGCGGCCAGGGTCACCGGGCGCGCCAGCTCTTCGAGGGTGTTGATCGGGAACAGCCACAAGAATGGCTTCCCGAGATGCGCGAACTGCTTGAGGCCGTGGACCCTGAATCCGGCCCACCACGTCAGAACGAAGACCATGGCAGCCAGCGGAACGGTGGTGTTCAGATCCGCGGTCGGCGAGCCGCCGAAGGGCAATCCGAACACCTTGAACGGCAGCATGCCGAACTGGTTCAAAAGGAAGATGAAGACGAACAGCGCGATGAAGAAGGGGATGAAGGGCTCGCCCCTGGGCCCGAGCGCGCTGGTCGCGAGATCGGCGATGTAGTTGACGACGCCTTCCAGGATGATCTGACGCTTCGACTGGTAGGCCGAACGGTAGCTGTGCCCGATCCATCCGAAAAACGCGAGCGCGATGATCATGACGAGCCAGGTCGTCAGAATCGTGTCCGCATGCACGTCACCGATGACCGGCAGATGCCAGTGGGCGTGCTCTCCGAGATGCTCTTGCACGAGTGGTGCTTTCGCTTACTTCCGTTCGTAGGCGCGCCGCGCGCCGAATGCAAAGAGGGCCAAGGGTAGGAAAAATCCGGCGAAATACCAGGCCATCGACCACCAAGGACCGAGTGCCGCAAACGCCACCGGGACTATACCGAAGACGCCGATTCGCAGGAAACTACTAAAGACGAAGCCCCCGACGCTGCGCGTCTCGACCAGTCGCTCGCCGCTGCGCATCGTGAGCAGGCTGTTGGCCACCCCGCACAGGCCGCCGGCCACCAGGGCGAGGGCGGGATGCGGGAGCCACGGGGCGGCGACCAGACCGAGAAGCGCGACGACGAGAAGCGTTCCGACCGAGACGGACCGCTTGAGCGCGCGATACGTCGCGAGGTCGGCGGCCGATTCGGCGTCGCTGTAGCTACGTCGAGGTGGGGCCATCTCCTCCCCGGGCCGATTCATCGCATCGAGCGAGCGAGAAGCCGGAAGGCCGAGTATCCGCCGAGCAGCAATCCCGCGAACATTCCTGCCGCCGTCCAGAGCGGTGCGCCGGTCGTCCTCGCCAGCAAGATCCCCGCCAGCAGCCCGCAGAGCGCGGTCACGGCGAAGGTCGCCCCCGCCGAGATGACCGGCAGGACCGCCTTCACGGCCGGAAGGGTTCGGGGTACGGACCGTTGCGCAGGCGCGCCAGCAGCCACGCCACGATCCGCTCCGAGGCGTGTCCGTCGCCGTAGGGATTGACCGCCCGGGCCATCCGCTCGAACGCGGCCGCGTCGGTCAGCAGCCGGCGGACGGCGTCGACGATCTTGGAGCGGCGGTGCCCGACCAGCTCGAGCGTACCGGCCTCGAGCCCCTCGGGACGCTCGGTCTCCTCGCGCATCACCAGCACCGGCTTGCCGAGACACGGCGCCTCCTCTTGCAGTCCGCCCGAATCGGTCAGCACGAACGTCGCGGCTTTGACGGCGGCAACCATCTCCGCGTAGTCGATCGGTGCGACCAGCACCACGCCGTCGACGCCGTCGAGAATTTCGTGCGCGACCGGGGCGACGTGCGGCGAGGGATGCACCGGCCAATAGATTTGAGGGCGTTGCGGCAATGCGGCGATCTCGCGCATCGCTTCGCACATCGAGCGCATGTGCGGATGGTTTTCGCGGCGATGGGCCGTCACCGCGACGATCGGCCGCTTCGGGTCGAGCGCCTCCCAGCGCGGCGGCAGCGGCAGATCGGTGCGCTGCGCGGTTTCGAGGAACGCGTCGATGACGGTGTTCCCGGTGACGACGATCGTGTCTTCCGGCACGTGCTCGAGCAAAAGATGTTCGCGCGAGAGCGGCGTTGGTGAAAAATGATACGCCGCGATCGTTCCGGTGAGCCGGCGGTTCATCTCCTCCGGATAGGGCAGCCAAGGATCGCTGGTGCGCAGGCCGGCCTCGACGTGACCGACGCGAATCTGCTGATAGAAGGCCGCGAGCGCCGCCGACGTGCTCGTCGTCGTGTCGCCGTGCACCAGCACCACGTCCGGACGGGCGTCCTGCAGCACGGGTTCCATGCCGATCAAGATCCGCGTCGTAATCTGCGTCAGCGTCTGATCTTCGGTCATGATGTCGAGATCGTAGTCGGGGTCGATCGCGAAGAGCTCGAGCAGGTCGTCGAGCATCTGCCGGTGTTGCGCGGTGACGCAAACGAACGGCTCGATCCCGGGATCGGCCGCCAGCGCGTGCACGACCGGCGCCATCTTGATCGTATCCGGACGCGTTCCGAAAACCGTCATGACCTTGAGCTTGTGCTGCATCTGCCTCATATGACTCGGTGAAAGACGTGAGTGAACTCGCCCGAAAGCGCCAGCGCGACGAACCCGAGCGCGAAGCAAACCGCGTAGAGCAGCAGTACTGCCTGTCGCACGTTGAGACCGAAGCGGAAAATGAGCTGGTGGTGAAAGTGGCCGCGGTCGGCTTCGGTAATGCTTTTGCCGGCCCTTGCGCGGCGGACGATCACGGCCGCCGTATCGAGCACCGGCAGCGCCAGGACGACCAGCGGCACGACCACGCTGATCGCGATCGCCGTCTTGCTGGCACCGATGATCGACACGGTCGCGAACACGTACCCGATGAAGAGCGACCCGGCATCGCCTAGAAAAATGCGCGCCGGATTGAAGTTGAACGGCAAAAATCCCAACGACGCTCCGGCCAGCGCGATCACCACCAGCGCGACCACCGGATTCCCGTGCAGCACCGAGATCGCGAACAGGAAGATGCTCGAAATCGCCGCCACGCCGGCGAGCAAACCGTCTAGCCCGTCGATGAAGTTGATCGCGTTCATCATGGCGACGTACCAAAACAGCGTCAGCGGGATGCCGATCCACACCGGAAAGTCGATCCAGTTGGTCGTGGGATCGTGATTGAACGGATTGGTAATGCCGGAGATCACGAAGCCGTAGAGCATGGAGACCAGGGCGACCGCGATTTGCGCGAGGAACTTGACGCGTGGGCGCATGCCCATGATGTCGTCCCAGATTCCGACGCAAAGGATCAGCAGGCTGCCGAAGAGCAGTCCGACCAGCCGGTGTACGGTGTCGAAACGGTCGGTCAAGACTTCGATTTGGCGCGCGTGTCCCGCGTGCATGACCGACGGCAAAAGCGCGAACGGCGACGAGAGCGCGATGCCCAATACCGCGAAGAGCGCGACCGCGAACCCGATGAAGACGGCGATGCCGCCGACGCGCGGCGTCGGGACGTCGTGGACGCGGCGGTCGTCGTCGACGCGGTCGAGGACGCCCAGATGCGTTGCCAGCCGGATCACCAGCGGCGTGGCGACGATCGTGACGAGCGCGCCCAGCGCAAAGGTCGCGGCGTAGATCAGCCCGGCGTTCCAGGCCGAAGGGCTCACGCGCGCGCACCCTCGAGGGTCGCGTATTGCACCAGCGCAACGCCGGCTTCGGCCAGCAGTTCGCTCGCCACCGGATCGGGATAGGCTTGATCGTAAACGATTTTCTTGGTGCCGGCGCTGATCAGCAGCTTCGAGCAGTTGACGCACGGTTGGTGCGTACAGTAAGCGGTCGATCCCTCCAAGCCGACGCCGTGTAAGGCGCCCTGCACGACCGCGTTGGCCTCGGCGTGCGTCGCACGTACGCAGTGATCGCCGATCAGCGTGCAGCCGACTTCCGTACAGTGCGCGACCCCGCGCGGCGCGCCGTTGTACCCGGTCGTCAGAATCCGGTGCTCGCGGACCAAGACGCAACCGACCGAGGCGCGCGGGCAAGTCGCGCGAGTTCCGACCGTGCGCGCGATCTGCATGAAATATTCATCCCAGCCAGGACGCATTACCGCCTACTTTGGAATGCGGCGACGGCCGCCCTGCGCGATGCGGGCGGCAGCCCCTCCGAACCGCTACGGAACGTCGAAACGTTCGGTGAGCTCGGTTACCCTCGCACGCAGGCGATCTACGTTAGCTTTCGTCTCTACGTCGGGCAAAGCGTCGCAAATGATGCGCGCGACTTCGCGGCATTCTTCGGCGCCGAAGCCTCGGCTGGTGATCGCCGGCGTGCCCAAACGGATGCCGCTGGCGATCATCGGCTTCTGCTTGTCGAACGGAATCGCGTTCTTGTTGACCGTGATGCGGATCTCGTCGAGGTATGCCTCGACGGCCTTGCCGGTGAGGCCCTTGACCGAAACGTCGACCAGAAGCAGGTGCGTGTCGGTTCCTCCGCCGACCAGGCGCAGACCCGCCCGCGAGAACTCCTCGGCCATCGCTCGCGCGTTCTCGACGACGTGCTGCTGGTACGTCGTAAAGTCGGGTCGCAGCGCTTCCCCGAACGCGACCGCCTTGGCCGCGATGGTGTGCATCAGCGGACCGCCCTGGATGCCGGGAAAGACTGATTTATCGATCGCTTGCGCCCAGCGCTGCGTGCACAAAATTATGCCCCCGCGCGGTCCGCGCAGCGTCTTGTGGGTCGTCGAGGTCACGAAATCCGAGAGCGGAACCGGCGACGGGTGCAAGGCGGTCGCGACCAATCCGGCTATGTGCGCCATGTCGACGAGCAAGGTCGCGCCGACCTCGTCGGCGATCTCGCGAAACGGCGCGTACTCCATCGTACGCGGATACGCGCTGGCACCTGCGACGATCATCTTCGGCTTGTGTTCGCGCGCCAGCGCGCGAACTTCGTCGAAGTCGATCAGCTCGGTGTCGGGTTTCACGCCGTACGCGACGGCGTTGTAGAGCTTGCCCGAGAAGCTTACCTTGGTTCCGTGCGTCAAGTGGCCGCCGTGCGCCAGCGACATTCCGAGCACCGTATCTCCGGGCTGCAAGTGCGCCATGAAGACGGCCATGTTGGCCTGCGCGCCGGCGTGCGGCTGGACGTTCGCGTGCTCGGCGCCGAACAGCCGTTTCAACCGTTCGATCGCGAGATTCTCGGCGACGTCGACGTATTCGCAGCCGCCGTAATACCGCTTTCCGGGGTAGCCTTCGGCGTACTTGTTGGTCATGACGCACGCCATCGCTTCGCGCACCGCACGGCTGGCGTAATTTTCCGACGCGATCAGCTCGAGATTGTCTTTCTGGCGCCGCTCCTCGCCCGCGATCGCCGCAAAGACTTCCGGATCGTTGCTTTCGATCGAGCTCGGCGTGAGTATATCCATGATAGCTCCTCCGCGGGCTAGAGAACGTCGGCCGGCGTGCGCGCGTCGTCGACCGTTCCGCGTTCGATGGCCCGCAGCGTGCGCTCGCGCTGAGCGTCGGTGAATTGGAAGAGCTGCTCGACGCGGTGCGTGTGCCGGCCGCCCTCGAACGGCGTTTCGAGAAAGACGTCGAGGATCCGTTCGATCATGTCCCAACCGGTGAGGCGCTGCGCGAGCGCCAGCACGTTGCAATCGTTGTGACGGCGCGCGAGCTCGGCGGAGAGCGGCTCGGCGACCGGCGCGCAGCGCACGCCGGGGACCTTGTTGGCGGCGATCGCGATGCCCAAGCTCGATCCGCAGACGACGACGCCGCGTTCCGCTTGCCCGGTTGCAACCGACTCGCCGACGGCGAAGCCGAACTGCGGATAATCGACCGGCGCGGCGTCGAAGGTTCCGTAGTCGAGGACTTCGTGGCCCCGCTGCCTCAACGCCTCGGCGATCCTATCCTTGTACTCGAATCCGGCGTGATCGGCACCGATCGCTACGCGCACGGCGAGCACCTCGCGCAAGGGCTGAACGGCGAGCGGTCGAACGACGGACGCGCATGAAATTGGCCTGCGCGAGCAGCGCGCTGCACCGTTCGATCGATCGTGGCGACTTGACTCAACTGGAGTTCCTCGATCTCTGCGCGCAAGATCTGGCTTGCGACGGCGTCGTGTTGGACGTCGCGCATTTTCCGCGAACCGACGACGACTACCTCGCCCAGATCAAGAAGATGGCGACCGATCGCGGCCTCAACATCGCGGCCCTCTCGGACGGTGCGTTCTTCGAATCCGCCGACGCTGCGATGGTCGAGGTGCTGCGGCGCGCGCTGGCGCTGGGCGCGCCCCTGGTGGCGGCGCCTCTCGGGCGCGAGACCAGCCGTTCCTGGACCGATCAGCTGGAGCGCCTTACCGCCGCCACGGCGCTGGCCAAGACCGCGAACGTCACGCTGGCCGTGCGGAACGCTCCGGGAACCTTCGCCGCGAGCACGCACGACTGCAAGCGCGTCGCTAAAGAAACCGATTCCGCATGGCTGCGTTTCGGCCCGGAACCCCGCGCCTTCGATGCCGCCAGCGACCCCTCGGCGCTGGCGGGAAACAGCGTCCTGCTGTGGAGCAACGTCGGCGACGAAACCGAGCGCTCCGTCGGCGACGTGATCCGCGGATTCGCCCCGTTCCGCGGGCACCTCGCGCTCGACGAGCCGTCGGGCGACGCCAGCGTCGACGAAATGCGAAGCGCGATCCGCTCTTGGCGAATCGCGCTCGCTTCAATCGCGCTCAACCGCACGTAACGTCTGCCGCACCTGGCAATCGAACCTGCGTTCTCGCAGGTGGGTGCGGCCCGGGCGCCGGTCCGGCAGGCATTTCGCCCGGCCAGCCCGTCGTATCCGGAGCTGATGCTCCCTAGGTCATACCAGTCGGTTCGGCACCTAAGTACGGTGCGCGATACACGCAGTCGAGCCCCTCTACCGTACCATCACCGGTCAAGACTTGATTTCCAGCGGCGTTCGTGCTAGCCGCACGCCGCGAGAAGCGATCAGTGGTCGGCCCAAGCAAAGCCGGCGATCCGCCATTCGCCCGCAACGCGCTGCAATGCGACGGTAAAGATCGAACCGATTTGCTTCACCGGCTTTCCGTGATCTTTGTAAGCGTACGACGCCGGGACGACCACGTAGGCTCGGTCCGCGGTAACGTCGACGTGCGACGGTTTCCCGAGCGTGACGATCTGGTCGGTAGCCTCGTTGTTTGCCGAATAGGCCAGAAAATCGCGCGCCCACGATGCGCAGCCGTTACCGCCTTGCCAAGCGTGGGGCGGAAAGTCGTCGATGACCACCGAGCGATCGGTGCAGAGGGCGGCGGCCGCCTTCAGATTACCGGCGTTGAAGGCACTGACGAATTGGTCGACGGTCTGCATCGGGCCCGCCGCCGCGAAGGCTGCGGCCGAGGCCGCCGCCGCTAGAAACGTTAGCGTCATTGCGAATTTCTGCATGTTCACTCCAAATGCGAATGCAACGGAAGCGGCGCGCGCTAAAAAATGCCGGGCACGAGCCGCCAGGGCGTTTTTGACATGTATTCGCGATATCCCGGAAGACGTGCGGCCAGATACCGTTCTTCGTCCAAAAGGCGCCAGATCAAGGCCGGAGCCAGCAGCCCCAGCACCGCGAGAGCGTAGTACGAACCCAGGGCGAGCGGAATCCCGGCCAGCATAACGCCGCTGACCGCATACATCGGGTGACGGACGATCGCGTACGCACCGGTCGTCACGACGCGTTGCCCCGGAAAGACCGCGACGGTGGCGGCTGCGAAGCTGTTTTGCAGCAGAACGAGCGCAACCAGCGAGATACCGGCGACGAACGTGGCGTCGCCGGCCAGCGCGACCACCGGCGGCGAGTGCGACCAGCCCCACCGCCGGTCGAGACCGGCGACCACCAGCAATCCCAAGAACCCCGCCGTTACCACAAGCATGATCAGCCGCTGCGAAGGCTCCGGCTCGGCAAACGGTCCGCCGCGCATCCGCCGCTGCAGCAGTCCGGGATCGCGCCGGCGCGCGTAAACGACGATGACGGTCGAGCACGCAGCGTAAACGGCCAGGAAAAGCCAGCCTTGCCAGAAGCGGAGGGTACCCGCGCAGGTAAAGATCGTGACGCCCATCGTTCCGACGACGCTGGATATGCCGAGCACGATGGTCTTGGCGTTCGGCTCCACGCGCCGATACTAACACGACTAGGCGCGCCGGTTACAGGGCGTGATTGACGCTGCGCTATGTACGTCCGTCACGGCTCGCTGCTGGTGCCTCGCGCGGCGGAGAGCGACTACGAAACCGCCAAGGCGTATCTGAGCCGCGACCCGGTCGAGCGGCGTCTGTTCGCGAGGCTGGAGCACGCTCGCGGCCGCACCTACCGGATCGCGATCGACCGCCGCAACGACGACCACTTCGATCCGGCGACCGATACGATCGCCTGGGACCCGTACTCCGCGCTGCGCACGACGCACGGCGGTCATCAATCGCCGGCACTCGGACTGGGTCACGAGGTCGATCACGCGGTCGAGTCGCGGCGCGACCAAGCTCGTCTGAGCGCTCGCATCGACGCTCGTTACGACACCGCCGAAGAGCGGCGGGTGATTCGAGGATCGGAACGGCACGCCGCACGAACGCTCGGCGAAGCCGTCCGCGACGACCATGCCGGTCGCTGCTACCGCGTGCCCAGTCCGGTCTTCGGCAACACCGCGGCGTAAGCGGCCAGCGCGCGCTCGCGCGCCGGTCGATGGTCGACGATCGGCGCCGGATAGCCGGCCACGGGAAACTTCCAAGGCTCGTGCACGCAGCCGTCCGGAACGCTTTGGAGTTCCGGGAGCATGCGGCGCACGAACGCACCGGACGGATCGAACGTCCGGCCCTGCAGCACCGGATTGAAGATTCGAAAGTAGGGAACGGCGTCGGCGCCGGTCGACGCCGCCCATTGCCAGCCGCCGTTGTTCTGCGCGAGGTCGGCGTCGGCGAGACGCCGTTCGAAGTACCGTTCGCCCCAACGCCAGTCGACCAGCAGATCCTTGGTGAGAAACGACGCGACGATCATGCGCAAGCGGTTGTGCATCCAGCCGGTCGCGTTGAGCTGCCGCATCGCGGCGTCCACGATGGGATAACCGGTGCGGCCTTCGCACCAGGCGGCGAACTCGGACTCGTCGTTCCGCCACGCGATCGCGTCGGCGGCCGGCTGGAACGATCCGCCGTCGACGTACGGGAAGTTCTTGAGAATCGATTGATAGAATTCGCGCCAGACGATTTCGCCGATCCACTTTCGGATCGAAGCCGCGCCGCCGGCGGGCGCGCGCGCCGCGGCCTCCATCGCGCGCGCCACGCAGGTCCGGACGCCGATCGTTCCGGCTCGGAGATGCGGCGAGAGCCGCGAGGTTCCGTCGATGCCCGGATCGTCGCGGTCCTTGGCGTACGTAAGCGCAGCGCCGTCCAGGAACTCGTCGAGGCGCCGCCCTGCGAGGGCTTCGGTACAGACCGGATAGGACGGCGAAGAGACGAAGCCCCAAGACTCCGGAGCGGGCACGGGCAACGTTTCGCCGACGTCGCCGGCCGCGAGGAGCCGTTCCTCGAGCCGCGCCGCTGACGCCAGCGGCAGGCGCGGCGCCGCGCGGTAGCACTCCATCCAGCGCCGAGCGTACGGCGTATAAACCCGGTAGGGAGTTCCCGCGCCGGCCAGGATCTCGCCCGCCCCGAAGACCACGTGATCGAGCTGCGCGTGAACGGCGACACCGGCGCGCGCGAGCGCGGTCTCGACCGCGCGATCGCGTGCGATCGCGGACGGCTCGTAGTCCTCGCCGTAAAAGACCGCGTCGGCGCGCAGCCGCGCCGCTAATGCCGGGATCTCGCGCGCGGCCTCGCCCTGCAGTACTGCGAGATCGCTTCCTCGCCGCCGAACTTCGTCGCGCAGCGCCCCGACGGCGCCGAAAAACGCCTGCACGATCGGCGCGCCGACGCGGCCGCCGCGCAGCAGTGCCGGGTCGACGACGAAGACCAGGCAGGCCCGATCGCTCGCAGCGGTCGCGGCCGCAAGCGCCGCGTTGTCGTGCAAGCGCAGATCGCGGCGCAGCCATACGATCGCGCGCCGATATCGGCGTGCGAGGAACGGCGTGGGTGGAGAAGAATGCGACGGCATGACTCGACTCACGATTTCTGTAGAGCCGCTCGAGCTACCGCTTGTCCATCCTTTCAAAATTGCGCGCGGAGAAGAGTCCGTCGCACGCGTCGCGATCGTTCGCGTGCGCGCCGGCGACCTCGAGGGCGTCGGCGAAGCGACGCCGATCGAGCGCTACGGGGAAACGGTCGAGAGCGTAGTCGAGTACTTTGCGTCGCACGATCCGGCTTCCGACGATCCGTACGACCTCGAAGCCTTGCTCCATCCGGGAATTCCCGCGGCGGCGCGCGCCGGTCTCGATCTCGCGCTTCACGACCTGATCGGCAAAGACCTAGGCGTACCGCTCTACCGTTGGCTCGGCGTCGATCCTTCGCGGACGCCGGTGACGTCGTTCACCATCGGAATCGCCGATCCCGAAACGACGCAACGCAAGGTTGCCGAGGTCGGCGATCATCCGATTCTGAAAGTAAAGCTCGGCAGCGGTGCGCCGCGCGAGCAAGTGCGCACGATCGCGTCGATTCGCGAACGATTTGCGGGCACGATCCGGATCGACGCCAACGAAGGCTGGGACGTCGAGACCGCGGTCGGCATCTTGCGCGAACTCGAACCGTTCGGCATCGAGTTCTGCGAACAGCCGATCGAGGCGGGAAATCCGCAAGGGCTGCGCGCGATTCGCGAGCGCGTTGCGATTCCGATCGTGACCGACGAGGACTCGCTTGTCGCCGCGGACCTGCCCAAGCTCTACGGATGCGTCGACGGCGTCAACGTCAAGCTTGCGAAGACCGGCGGCATTCGCGGCGCGCTCGCGATGATCCATACCGCGCGCGCGATGGGAATGCGCGTGATGCTGGGGTGCATGGTCGAAAGCGCGATCGCCGCCACCGCGGCCGCCCATCTCTCGCCGCTGGTCGACTGGGCCGACGTCGACGGGCCGTTCCTCACGGCCCGCGATCCGTTCGCCGGCGTCACCTACGACCGCGGGAAACTCGTCCTTCCCGACGGACCGGGATTGGGCGTTCGCGAAGTCGCGCTCGCGTGATGCGGCGACGCTACGCCGTCCTCGCTCCGGAACGCTTCGCCGACGAGGCGAAGACGGCGCACGGCGTCATCGCCTATGGCGAAGACGAAGTCGTCGCGGTCATCGACCCGTCGTTGGCCGGAAAGCGCGTGCTCGAGGTGCTGCCGCACTTGCGGCGCGACGCGCCGATCGTCGGCAGCGTCGCCGAGGCGCTCGCCTATCGTCCGACCGCGATTCTGATCGGCACCGCGCCGATCGGTGGAGCGCTGCCGCCGGACTGGCGCAGCGCCATCCTGGAAGCGATCGCCGCAAAGCTCGAGATCGTGAGCGGTCTGCACGACATGCTCGATGCCGATCCCGAGTTTGCGGCCGCGGCGGCAGCGGCCGGCACGACCATTTGGGACGTCCGGGAGCCGCCCGAGGTGCCGATCTTCTCGGGTGCCGTCTACGACGTCGCCGCTCCGGTCGTGCTGCTGGTCGGCAACGACTGCGCGGCCGGCAAGATGACCGCCGCGCTCGAGCTGGTTTCCGCCGCCAAGGCCGCCGGGCGCAACGCGCGCTTCGTGCCGACCGGTCAGACCGGCATCATGATCGCCGGCTGGGGCATCTCGATCGATCGCGTGATCGCCGATTTCGCGCCGGGCGCCGCCGAGCAGCTCGTGCTCTACGCCGCGCACGAAGGCGCCGACCTCATCGTGGTCGAGGGTCAAGGGGCGATCAACCACCCTGCCTACGCGCCGGTAACGCTCGCGCTGATGTACGGCTCCGCGCCCGATGCGCTGGTGCTCGTCTACGAAGTCCGTAAGACGCACGTCGAGGGCTTCGCTACGCCGGTGCTGCCGTACCGCGAGCTGATCCGCCTGCACGAAGCGCTGCTCGCGACGGTCAAGCCGGCGCCGGTCGCCGGCATCGCGCTGAACACGCGCGGCTTGAGCGAGGAGCAGGCGCGCGCCGAAATCGAACGCGCGCGCGCCGAGACGCTGTTGCCGGCCGACGACGTGGTTCGCTTCGGACCGCAGCGCCTCTACGGCGAAATCGTGCAGCGCATCGCGAAGCAGCGGCCGCTCGCCGACCCGCAATTCCGGGGATGAATGCGCGCCGCACGCGCGTTGCCGCGATCGTCGCCGCCGCGCTGATCGCGCTCGGCGCGGGAGGCTGCAGCAAGCGCGGCGCGCACGGCGAAGGCGGCCGCAATCCTTGGACCGTTCCGGGCGTGCTGCGCATCGGCGCCGACGAGGAGCCCGACAGTCTCAACTTGATGTACGGGCACACCGCGGCGACCGATTCGCTGGTCGGCCTGCTCTTCTCGTTTCTTTTTCGCTACGATGAAAACGGAAACTACGTCCCCGACCTTGCGACGCAAATTCCCTCGATCGCCAACGGCGGCATCAGCCGCGACGGGCTGACGATCACCTATCGCTTGCGGCCCGACGTTCGTTGGCAGGACGGCGTGCCGTTCACCAGCCGTGACGTGAAGT
>DATJUC010000153.1:0-5652 GCA_035502675.1 Candidatus Acidiferrales bacterium
TCGCGCGCAACGGACACGAGCTGACCGTCGTTACGGCGGCGACGTGGGGCGCTCCGGCCGGCGCGCGACCGGCTGAATACGGGTTGATCCGCGTCCCCGAGTTTCGGCACTTCTCCAACGCCTACCGGACGTCGATGCCGCCGCTTCCGTGGTCGCCGCAGTTTGCGCGCGCCGTGACGGCGCTGCGCCGGGCCGAGGTCGTCAACGCGCACGGCTACGGATGTCCGCTGGTCGACGTGCTCGGCCTGTTCGTTCCGGGAAGGCGGATCGTCTATACGCTGCACGGATTTCTCTATCGCATTCCGACCGGCGGCGGACCGCTGGGGGCGGTCTATCGCGCCTACGATGCGCTCTTGGGAAAGCGCGTGCTCGACAAGTCGGCGATCGTCACCGCGGTTTCGTCGTGGGTCGCCGGCGAAGCGCGCAAACGCGGCCGCGACGGCGTGGTGGTCGTTCCCAACGGATGCACGCCCGCCGCCGCGCTGCCGCTTTCGCCGGCGGTTGCCGGTGAGGCCGAAAAGGGGCCGTTCGTCCTGGGCATCGGCCGCCTGCAGCACTTCAAAGGCTACGAGGTCGCGATCGACGCACTCGCGGCGCTTCGCCGGCGCGGGCGCACGCTGCGCTTGTTGATCGCCGGCAGCGACGCCGGGCACGGCGCGGATCTGCGCGCGCAGGCCGAACGCCTGGGCGTGTCGGACGCGGTCGGGTTTCTCGGGCACGTACCGCCCGGCGAGGTCGCAACGCTGCTCCAACGCAGCGTCGCGTTCGTGCTCACCTCGCATTCCGAATCGTTTTCGATCGCGACGCTCGAAGCGCTCAACGCCGGCGCACCCGCAATCCTGTCTCGTTTGGGCGGTCCGCTCGATATTGCGACCGAAGGCGAGACCGCGCTGTTTTTTACCGACGGCGATGCGGCGGGCTTGGCGGCGAACGTCGAGCGCCTTCTGGACGAACCGGCCTTGCGCGCGAGCTTGATCGAGCGCGGCCGCGTCCGCGCGCGCGATTTCGATTGGGATCGCGTCGCCGAGCGCTACGAAACGCTCTATCGCGAGGTCGCGCTACGCTGACGGCTTGACCGCGAGGACGACCGCGTTTTCGCCGAGCGGCTCGGGTATGCGGATTCCGGCGTTGTAGGCGAGAATCGACGGCAGTTGCACGGCCGCGTGCTCGAACAGCTTAGCGAGACGCCAGCGCTTGCCGGCAGAAGAGTACGGGACGTCCCACAAACCGTCGAATCGCACGTCCAGCGTCTTGAAGCCCTGGGCTTCGATCATCGCCACCCACGCATCGGCCGGTTTCATGTTGATGTGCGTGACGTCGCGCGCGCCGTGCCAGTCCTGCGGCTTCCACGACGTTGCCGATCGGCAGCGCGGATTGGGCGTGGTCAGTGCGAAGACGCCGCCCGGCCGCAGCAAGCGCCAAGCTTCGGCGATCAACGTCTCGGGAGCGTGAAGATGCTCGACCACGTCCAGTGCGGTGACCGCGTCGAAACTGCCGGATTCGAACGGCAACGGCCGATTGGCGTCGACCGCCGCCAGCCGTTCGGCAGCCGGCACGTTGCGGCGCGCCCCCTCCAGCGCGTACTCCGAGGTGTCGCAGCCGCTGACGCGAAACCGCCGCACGGCTTGGCTCAGCCACGCGCCTTGCCCGCAGCCGATATCGAGCAGCCTACCGCCGGGAACGTAGCGCGCGATGAAACGCAGCAGCGGACCGCGTTGACCGAAGACGCGCGTGAACGGGTTTTCGCGAAAGCGTTCGTGGTAGGCGCGTCCGAAGGTCCTAAAATCGTCGCTCGACCCGCTCATAACAGTACGAAGGCGAACTGCACGGTTCCCCGTAAGCGTCCGAGCGCCGCACCGGCCGCGAGCGACGCGTTGCCGACGATGAAATCCCACCACCGGCTGCGCGCCACGCCCAGTACGCGCATGAAAACGGCTTGCGCGATCAGCCAGATCGCCGCTAGGACGATCAGCACCTGGAACAATTCGAAGCCATTGGGAACCGAGCGGGTGGCGATCGCCGCGACCAGGTCGTAAACGGCCAGCAGAAGGTACGCGTAGGCGACGATCGTGAGCGGATAGTGGCCGGCGAACGATCCGCCCATCAGTGCATCGCCCAAATAGAAGAGCGCGCGATCGCCGTGCCGTTTGGCCAGCAAGTTGTCGTAACGGTGCTCCAACCCTCCCCGGAAGATCGTCCACGGCGTTTGCGATCGAATCGGGTGGAGGACGCCCGCCTCGCGTACGTTGCAGATCGTAAATCCGGCCGCGGTCGCATTGAGGTAGAGATCGCCGTCGTCGCGCGAGGCGCCCCCGAAAAGCTCGCAGTTGCCGCCGAGCTCGATGTAGTCGGCGACGCGGACGCCGAAGCTGGCTCCGACGAACGGTGCGCCGCTGGGACTAGCTTCCAACGGGTGCTGCACGCGCCGCTCGCTGTAAACGTTCGGAAACGCGAGGGTGCGCGGCGCCGTTCGGATCGCGGCCAGCATTGCGGGGAGCCACGAAGGATCGGGCAAGCAGTCCGAGTCGATGACCAAGCCGATTCGCCCGCGCGCCTCCCAGAAGCCGCGGTTGCGCGCGCCGCTGACGCCCTTGTTCGCTTGACTGACGACGCGCATCGGAATTGCGGATCGTTCGGCCACGCGGCGCGCGACGGCGGGGGTTGCGTCGGTCGAACCGTCGTCGACGACGACGATCTCGCCCGTTCCGCACGCTTGCCATTGCGGCCAGAGTTCGGCCAGACGGCGATGCAGCGCGACCAGCAGTTCGGGACGATTGTAGATTGGAACGATGACGGTGAAATCGTACTGCGGGGCGACACGCTCGACGACGTCCTCGACGGCGTGGGAAACCGGGCGGCGCGATCGCGTGCGGCGGTCCATTGCGGCGACGAAAATCGCAATCGCGCCGAGCACCAGCGAACAGAAGGCCAGGATGCTTCCTTCATCCGCCAGCGGAGCGTCCGGACCGTTGAAAAGCACGGCGATCGCCGACAATCCCACCAGCGCGCACGCCAAACCGACGGCCGCCGTTCCGAAGAATTTCAAACCGGTCATCGAGGCGTTCTCAGCACGGGCAACGCCATTTGGGCGCACCGGCGGCGAGTCCTCTCCCCAGGAGAAAGGCATCTCCTCCCGGCAAAGAACATGCGGCCCATGAGAGCTGCTGCCGACTCGCTTTGGATGCGCTTCATCCTGCGCATTCGATCGAGTACGATCGTGCGCCAAAGCGTCGTTCTGTTTCTGGCGTCGATGGTGCTCAACGTCGGCGGATTTCTCTTTCACGCGATCGCGAGCCGCAGGCTGGGCGTGGACGGTTACGGCACGCTCTTTGCCATCATCAATGCGTCGGTGATCCTGACGCTCCCTTCGGCGGTGCTGGCGCCGGTGGTCGTACGATTCGCCGCGGAGTTTCGCGCCCTGCGCGACGCCGCGCACGTGCGCCGTCTCGCCATCGACGTCGCCGGAGGATTCGCCGTTCTGGGCGGCCTGTACGTCGTGGTCGCATTCGTCGCGCTGCGGCCGCTGGCGGGGTTCCTCCACGTCTCGGCTTGGACGATTCCGCTGATGGCCGCGATTGCGGCGGTCGTGCTCGTGGGCGGCGCCGTTCGTGCGGTCGTCGCGGGAACGCAGGATTTCGACGGCCTGGCGCTATCCTCGGTCGCCGAAGGCGTGATGAAAGTCGTCGCGCTCCTCGGGCTGATTCTCGCCGGAGCGGTCGCCGTCTCGGGCATCGCCGGATACTTGATCGGCTCGTTCTGCGGGATGGCCGTCGTCGCGCTGCGGCTGGTCAACACCTACCGCGGCGAGCCGGCCCAAAGCGTGCGCTACGACTGGCGCCGCATCGCGTTCTCGGCGGCCGGCGCCGCCGCGACTACGGTTGCAACGACGTTGATGGCGTCGGGCGACAGCGTTCTGGTAAAGCACTACTTTTCACTGGCCGACGCCGGCATTTACGGCGCGGCGGCGCAGGGCGGCAAGATTTTGCTGTATTTCGTCGGCTTCGTTGCGACGATTCTCTTGCCCAAAGCGACCGACCGGCACGTTCGCGGAGAACGCACGCGCGGCGTGATGTTTGCGACGCTCGGCTCGGTTCTGGTGCTGGGCGGGTGCGCGCTGCTGGCCGTGCGGCTATACGGGCTGCTGCTGCTCCACGCGCTCTTCGGCCACGCCTTCGACGCGGCGTCGGCGCTGCTGGTTTGGTATGCGGCGGCGATGATCTTCTTTGCGGTCACGCAACTCTTGGCGACCTACGGCATCGCCACGCATCGCTTGGCGTTTGCGATCCCGCTGCTCGCGTGTACGCTCGCCACGCTGGGCGCGATCGCGCTCTACCATCCCTCGCTGGCAGCGGTCGTGCGGGTGTTCCTGACCGGAAACGCTGCGACCAGCGTCGTGCTGGCGCTGACCCTCGGAATTCAAGGACTGTCGACGTCGCGGAATCCCGGCGTCGCCGCACCCAACCCTTAGGCGTTTCCGGATTGCGACGATGAGCCGGGAAGAACCAGACTCCCTAATAGGTGCGGACGTTGCGAAGGCCGGCCGATTTAAACGCGTTTACTACCTCGGCCGACTTGTCGCCGGCGTCCGGGTATGCCACCACCGCGCGACCCTCTTCGATCGCCGAGTTGAAGTTGTCGGCCTCGTCGTCCGGAATGCCCAAGTTGCCGACGTAGTTCTTGGCGTGGCCGCCGCGTGAAAACTCGCCCAGCGACTGATTCCGGCCGCCGACGCCCGGAACGTTCGTGCCGCCGGAATCGCCCATGACCCCGGTTCCTCGCGTCATGTCGTCGGCGAGGCTGTTGCCCTCCATGTCCTCGTAGACGTCTTCGAACGTCAGGTCCGAATCGAGGTCGAGATCGGCGCCGATCGCAGAGCTCTTCACCAGCACTTTGACCTTGCTCAGATCGACCTGCGCCGCGGTGAGAGCATCCTGGATCGCCGACGGGGTGCCGTCCGGATAGATGCCTACGACCAAACCTCGTGCCACGCGGGGATTCCTCCTAGCGAGAGAGCGTGTTGATAGCGTGGCCGAGACGTTCGATGCCGAGGCGAATCATCTCTTCCGACGCATTCGAAAAGTTCAAGCGCATGCCGTCGTGCACGTCGCGAGCGGGATAGAAGCTCACGCCCGGAACGAACACGACCTTTTGTTCGGCCGAGCGCTGCAGCAGCTCGTGCGTATCGACTCCGGGCAGCGTCGCCCACAAGAACATGCCGCCTTGCGGGCGGGAGTAGTGCAGCCCCTCGGCGGTCAGCCGATCCAGGGCCTGCGCCATGACGTTGCGGCGCCGCGCGTACGTTTCGGCAATGCGGCGCACGTGCGTTTCGAACGCATTGCCGTCGCTGACGTACTCGTGGAAGACGTATTGCGCGAACGTTCCGCTGTGCAAATCGGCTCCTTGCTTGGCGAGCACGACCTTTTCACGGATCTCCTCGTCGCGCGTGACCAGCCAGGCCACGCGCATACCCGGGGCCATGATCTTGCTGCCGGTCCCCAGATAAACGATTGGACCCCGGCTATCGTGAGAGAAGAGCGTCGGAAGATTTTCGCCCTCGAAGCGCAGCTCGCCGTAGGGGTCGTCTTCGAAGACCGGTACGTCGAAGTGCTCGCAGATCCGAACGATCCGCTCGCGGCGGTCGCGCGAGAGCGT
>DATJUC010000154.1:0-7558 GCA_035502675.1 Candidatus Acidiferrales bacterium
ATAGCCGCCCGAGGTTCGCTGCGCCGGCGGGTTCGCCTTGCCGCTTCAAAGCAGGTCACAGGCCGCGACACCGGTACGTTACGTCTGTGGTGCGCCACCGATTCCTCGCTGCGACGCTTGTCGCAGCCGTTGCCGCTGCGACCCTGCGTTCGTCGGCACAGGAGATGCCGGATTTTGCCGGCGCGACGGGCTGGATCAACTCGCCGCCGATTGCCGCGGGCAGTCTGCGCGGCAAAGTCGTGCTGGTGGACTTTTGGGAGTACACGTGCATCAACTGCTTGCGAACGCTGCCCTATCTGCGCGAGTGGTACAAGCGCTATAAAGATCTCGGCTTCACGATCGTGGGCGTTCACACACCGGAGTTCAAGTTCTCCGGCGAAGAGGCCAACGTCGCGGCGGCCGTCAAGCACCTCGACGTCACGTGGCCGGTCGCGCTCGACGACGACATGACCATTTGGAAACGCTACGGCGTCAACGAATGGCCGACCGAGCTGCTCTTCGATCAAAACGGGAAGCTGGTCGACCGCACGCAAGGCGAAGGCTTGTACCAGCAGACCGAAATGAAGATTCAAGGCCTGCTCAAAGCGCAGAATCCGTCGCTGCACCTGCCGCCGCCGATGGCGCTGCTGCCGCGCGATAGCTATTTGAAGCCCGGCGCAGTCTGTTACTTGCAAACGCCGGAGACCTACGTCGGCTTCCAGCACGGCAACCACATCGGCGACCGTCCGTCGATGCTCGATCCCACCGATTTCGTCGATCGCGATTCCGACCACCAAGACGGAACGGTCTATCTCCAGGGCTATTGGAAACCGACCGCCAGCGGCGACGCCATGGTCTCCGACGGCGGCAACGGTTACCTCGCGCTCAAATATCACGCCATCCAAGTCGTCACCGTGATGCGGCCCGACGAAGGCTCGCCGATCCGCGTCAACGTCACCGAAGACGGGAAACCGATCCCCAAGGTCGACGCCGGCAAGGATATCAAGTACGACGCGTCCGGTACGTCCTACGTCGAGGTCGACGCGGGGCGCGCCTATGACATCCTCATGAACGCGCATTTCGGAACCTACGATCTGCGTCTCATGCCGCAATCGCGCGGTCTGGCCGTCTATAGTTTCGCTTTCGAATCGTGTGAGAAAAGCCCCGAAAAGGATCCGACACAACGATGAAAACTTTGCTTACCGCCCTCGCATTCGCCGTGGCCGCGTTCTCGATCGCTCCGATGCCGGCGCGCGCCGACGAAGGCCCGACCTACGCCGGCCCGCTTTCGCCCGACGAACAGTCGTGGGTCGACAGCATGCGCCGCGACCTCCAATCGCGCTTCCCGCACGCCTCCGATGCGATCAAAGCGGGCTACGTCCGGTACACGGGCGAGGACGACACCGGCGCGATCAGCTATGCGAACATGCAGTGGACGTCGGATCCGACGCATCCCAGCCAGCTCTGGTACGACAAGAACGGCAACCTCCTCGGCGCCGATTTCTCGGTTCCGCGTCCCAACAACGAGCCGCGACCGCATCTCTGGGGGATCGATCCGGGCCGCTGGGTCGAGTTCAACGGTCACATCCATTACGTCCTGAAGGATCCGGCGACCAACGCGCTTTCGTACGACCATTGGATTTGGAACGCGGACTGGGTCGCCGCCGGCGGCAGTCTCACGGATCCTTCAGCCGAGACGCTCGTCAAACTCGGAAAGGCCGCCAACGTTTCGGACGTCGCGACCGTTTTCGAGTTTCCCACGATCTGGGACTTGATCGTCTGGGTCAAGGACAATCCGAACGGCCCGTTCGCCTGGAAGAATCCGCTCGTGTCGCCGTAGAGCGGCGTCGCTTAGGATAACTTTCCGAGCAGCGAGCGCGCGATCACGATCTGCTGGATCTCCGAGGTCCCTTCGTAGATCTCGGTGATCTTGGCGTCGCGATAATGGCGCTCGACCGGAAACTCGGTGGTGTACCCGTAGCCGCCGTGAATTTGGACCGCTTCGGCGGCGTGTTTGCGCGCCGCCGTCGAAGCGAACAGTTTGGCTTTGCTGGCTTCGACGGTGAACGGGAGCCCGGCGTCGGCGAGCGCCGCCGCCCGATAGACGAGCAGACGCGCTGCGTCGAGATCGGTGGCCATCTGGGCGATCTTGAACGAAACGCCTTCGAACGCCCCGATCGAACGTCCGAAGGCCACGCGTTCCTTGGCGAATGCGACGGATTCGTCCAAACACGCCGCCAGAATGCCGGTAGCTTGCGCGGCGATGCCGATGCGCCCCGAGGTCAACGCCGTCATCGCACTTCCGAACCCATCGCCCTCGCCCCCCAAGAGCGCTCCGGCCGGAACCGCGACGTCGTCGAAGGCGAGGTCGCACGTGTTGCTGGTGTGAATGCCGAGCTTTTCGGTCACCTTTTCGACCGTGATGCCGGGTAGCGCGGGGTCGATCAAGAACGCGCTGACGCCTTTCGGCCCCGGGGCGCCGGTGCGGAACATGCCCATGACCACGCCGGCGTAGCTGCCGTTGGTGCACCACTGCTTGCGCCCGTTGAGGACGTAACCGTCCGCCGTGCGCTTGGCGGTCGCGCGGATCGCCGCCGCATCCGATCCGGCGTCGGATTCGGTGAGCGCGAACCCCGCGATCGCATCCTCCGAGCCGAGCTTGGGGAGCCAATAGCGCTTTTGGTCGTCGCTGCCGAGCTTGATCACCGCCGAACAGATCATCGAGTGCACCGAGACGGTCACGGCCGCGCCGGCATCGACGCGCGCGAGCTCCTCGACCGCCAATGCGTACGAAACGTAGTCCGCGCCGACCCCTCCGTAGGATTCCGGCACGATGATGCCCATGATGCCCGCGTCGTTGAGCTTGGCGTACAGCTCGCGCGGGAAAGCGTGCTCGCGATCCCACGCGGCGACGTTGGGCGCGATCTCGCGTCGCGCGATCTCGGCGGCGAGCTCGCCGATCTGGCGTTGCTCGTCGGTGAGGTCGAACTGCGCGCGGTTCGAAGCGATCATGCGTAGGTGTAGAAACCCCGGCCGCTCTTCTTCCCGAGCCACCCCGCGGCGACGTACTGCTTGAGCAGCGGGCACGGGCGATACTTCGAGTCGCCGAAGCCGTCGTGCAGCACTTCCATGATCGCCAAACAGGTATCCAGCCCGATGAAGTCCGCCAGCGTCAGCGGGCCCATCGGATGGTTCATGCCGAGCTTCATCACGGTATCGACGGACTCGGGCGTGCCGACGCCTTCGTAGACGGCGTAGATCGCCTCGTTGATCATCGGCATCAGCACGCGATTGGAGACGAATCCCGGGAAGTCGCGCACCTCGACCGGCGTCTTGCCCATTTGCACGGCCAAGTCGCGAACGAAGTCGAACGTCGCCTGCGAGGTCGCGATGCCGCGAATGATCTCGACCAGCGCCATGACGGGAACCGGGTTCATGAAGTGCATGCCGGCGACGTGCTCGGGCCGTTTCGTGGCCGCGGCCAGCGTCGTGATCGAGATCGACGACGTGTTGCTGGCGAGGACCGCCCGCGGATCGCAGTGATGGTCGAGCGAGCGAAACAGCGCGAGCTTCGTTTCCAGGTGTTCGGTCGCGGCTTCGATTGCTAGATCGACGTCGAGTTGGTGAATCGCGGGCGTCGCGACGATGCGCTCCAGGATCTCGTCGCGCGTTTCGGCCGTCAACCGCCCCTTCTCGACGCTTCTCGTCAGATTCTTGGAGATCGTCGAAAGACCGCGCGCGATATACTCCGCGTCGCGGTCGTTCAACAGGACCGTATGCCCGCTCTGAGCGGCGACTTGGGCGATGCCGGCCCCCATTTGGCCGGCACCGACGACGGCGATCCGCAACTATCCGACTCGGACCAGCAGCGCGTCGCCTTGGCCGCCGCCCGAACAAATCGTCGCCACGCCGAGGCCGCCGCCGCGCTTGCGCAGCTGGTTGATCAGCGTACCCACGATGCGGGCGCCCGACGCGCCGATCGGATGTCCCATCGCGACCGCTCCGCCGAACGCGTTGATCGCACCCTCGTCCAGCCCCAGATTGCGCGCCGAGGTGATCGCGACCGCCGAGAACGCTTCGTTGATCTCCCAGACGGCGACGTCGCCGCGCGTCAGGCCGTTGCGATCGAGCAGTTTCTGCGCGGCCATCGCCGGCGTCAGGCAAATGTACGGCGAATCCCAAGCCACGGTCGCGTGATCGATCACGGTCGCCAGCGCTTCGTATCCGTGCTGCGCCGCGTAGTCCGCGTTCGCCAGGACGAGCGCGGCCGCGCCGTCGTTGACGCCGGGCGCGTTGCCGGCGGTGATCGTTCCGCCCTTGTCGAGCGGCCGCAGCCGCGACATCGTCTCGAAGCTCGCGTCCGCGCGTACGGCTTCGTCACGATCGACCAGCGCGTTGGCCTCGTCGCCGGTGACGAACGGCGCGTATTTCTCGTAGTCCAGCGTGAACTCGGCCGACGGCTCGTGATCCCAGATCTCGCTCCGTCCGCTGCCGACGGCCGCCGGGACGCGAACCGAACCGCGCCGTGGAAGCCGGTCGACGACCACTTTGCCTTTCGCCTTGGTCGCGACCCGCACCGGAACGATCTCGCCGGCGAAGTGGCCGGCCTCGTGCGCGGCGTGCGCGCGCTGGTGGCTGGTATAGGCGAAGCGATCCTGATCTTCGCGCCCCATGCTCATCTCGGTCGCGACCTTGTTTCCTTGCGACGACATCGTCATCGGAAAATACTGGTCCCACAAGCCGTCGAAGATCATCGCATCGACCAGCGTGCCGTCGCCGAAGCGATAACCGAAACGCGCGCCGGGCAGCAAGTACGGCGCGTTGGACATCGATTCCATGCCGCCCGCGCCGACGACCGCGTTGGCGCCGGCGTTGATCGAGCGCATCGCGTTGACGACCGCGAGCATTCCCGACGCGCACACTTTGTTGACGGTGTCGGCGGTGACGGTTTTGGCCAGGCCCGACTTCATGACGACTTGGCGCGCCGGGTTCTGCCCGACCCCGGCCTGCAGGACTTCGCCGAAGACGACGTGCTCGATTTCGCTCGGGTCGATGCCGGCGCGTTCGATCGCCGCGGTGAGCGCGACGGCACCCAAGGTGGTCGCGTTGAGCGGCGCCAAGGCGCCTCCGAGTTTCCCGAACGGCGTGCGGGCGGTCGACAGCACGACCGTCTTGGATTCGTTCAAATTCATAGCCTTACGGGGTTCGCTTACCGAGGGTTGCCGCCCTCGTCAGTGGCGCACCGCGACCGGGCAGTTGTCGCACTCGAACTGGATCGTGACGTGTGCGATGTCGAAGTGCGTCCGCAGGCACGCGTCGATGCCGCGCAGGACGTCGGTGGCTTCGCTGAGCTTGCGATCGTCCAGCAACACGTGCGCGGAAAGCGCGTGCGAGCCGCTGCCGATCGACCATACGTGCAAGTCGTGCACGCCGGCGACGCCGGCGACGCCGCACATGCGGCGTTCGACGTCGGCGATGTCGACGTCGCCGGGCGTACTTTCGAGCAGCACGTTGGCCGCGTCGCGAATCACGCGCAGCACCCCGGCGACGATGATGGCGGCGACGAACAGCGAGAGGAGCGGATCGATCCGGGCGGCGTGCGTCAACGCGATCGCAATTCCGCCGACGACCACCGCGGCGGCGCCGAGCGCGTCGCCCATCACGTGAAAGAGCGCCGCTTGCACGTTGAGATTCTCGCGTCCTTGGCGATGCAGCATGAAGCCGACGGCAGCGTTGACGACCAAGCCGGCCGCGGCGACGGCCGTCATCAACGCGGCCTCCGGCTCGACCGGTGACGAAAAGCGGCGCAGCGCTTCGTAGACGATTGCAACCGTTGCGACCAAGAGCAGCGTGCCGTTGATCAGCGCTCCGAGGACTTCGATGCGGCCGTAACCGTACGTACGCCGCGCGTCCGCCGGCCGGGCCGCGCCGATGGCCGCCGCCAGCGCGAGCGCCAGCGCGAAGACGTCCATGCAAACGTGGATCGCGTCGCTGACGAGCGCGAGGCTGTGCGACGCGATGCCGCCGGCGACTTCCAACGCCGCAACCAGGGCCGTGAGCGCGAGCGCAACGACCAGGCTGCGGCGAACGCTCATGCTCGCAGCGACTTGACGATCAGCGAGACCAGCATCGCGGCGAACGTGCCGAAGGTCGTGGTCTCGGCTTCGGCGATCGCGCCCGCATCCCAGGTTCCCTGCGGGTCGGGCATCGGCTCGGTCTGCGGAACGAACGGCGGCACGCGCTCGCAATAGCGCTCGTAGGCTTCGCCGAACTCGCGCTGCAAAAAGCGCTCTTCGTGCGGGACGATCGTCGAATAGACCGCCGCCATCGTACCCAGCGACCCCAGCAGCAGCGCCAGACGCGCGGCCGGCGCGTTCTTTCCGGTGAATGCGAACGCGAACCCGGCCGCCGTTAGGAAGTTGCCGAGGTAGAGCGGGTTGCGCACGTAGGCATACGGTCCCGCCGTGACCAGCTGCGGCGCCGTTACGCGGTCGTGCCGCGTCGTCGTCCCCGAGTACCCGACCGCCCAGCAGCGTACCAGCTCGCCCGCGATCGCGAGCGGCAACCCCATTGCGATACCGGCCGCACTCGGTTTGCCGAATGCGACCAGCGCGGCGGCCGGCACGGCCAGCAGCGCGCCGCGATTTTTGAAGACGAAGGTCCGGAAAGCGTCGTCGGGTTGGTCCATGCGTACCGTGTTAGGAAGATTGCGCCGAATTTCCCGTGGCGCGATACAGGTCGCGCAACGACTGCGGCAGCGCGATCGCCGGGCGCCAACCGGTTCGCTGCGTCAGCTTTTCGGCACTTCCGACAAAGAGCGGAACGTCGAGCGGGCGCATGCGCTGCGGATCCTGCCGGATCTCGACGGGAACGCGCGCGATCGCGACCAGCTCGCGCAGCACGTCGCGAATCGCCACCGCGTTGCCGCTGCAAACGTTGTAGATTTCGCCCGAGTCGCCGTCGCGCGCCAAGGCGGCGTAGGCGCGCACGACGTCGCGGACGTCCAGAAAGTCGCGCTTGGCATCGAGGTTCCCAACGAACAGTTGCGGCGGCGCGCCGGCGGCAACGTTCGCCAACTGCCGCGCGAAGCTGGGAACCACGAACCGGTCGTTTTGTCCGGGACCGACGTGATTGAAGGCGCGCGCCACTACCACGTCGAGCCCGAAGGCCCGCGATTCGGCCAGCAGCACGGCCTCGGCGGCCGCCTTGCTGGCCGCATACGGATTGGCGGGCCGCACGCCGAGCGTCTCGCGCAACGGGAAATCGGCCGCCGCCCGAATCCCGTAGACTTCGGCCGAGCTCGCGAACACGATCCGCGGCATCGTGCCGCGTTCTCTGGCGTACGCGCGCACCGCTTGCGCCAAGCGCGCCGTGCCCATGACGTTGACGTCGTAGGTTTGCAACGGCGCGTCGTACGAGTCCGGAACGAAGGTCTGCGCGGCGAGATGAAAGACGACGTCGGGCGAGGCGACGTCGAGCGCCGCCGCGATCGACGCGCCGTCGCCGAGATCGAGCGGCAGCAGATCGTCCGAGGGCGGGTCGTGCGGGCCGCCGCATGCGACGACGTTCGCGTTTTCGG
>DATJUC010000155.1:0-8844 GCA_035502675.1 Candidatus Acidiferrales bacterium
CCGCGATTTGCGCCAGCGTCGCGCGAATGCCGGTCACGGCGCTCCGGTAGGCCTGCAGCGAAGCACGGTCGCCGGTGCGTTCGAACTGAACGATGCTTTGGCCGGCGCGATCGATCAGTGCGCGAGCGTTGGTCGACAACCGGAGAAGCTCGGTGGAGCGATGGGCTGCACCACTGCTCTGGGCATTGACCGACTGCAAGAGCAGCGAGACGATCAGGAGCAGGAGCAGAAAAAGAAGGGGTACGGTGCCTGTGAGCACGGTTTGCCGTGCAAGCCGCGAAAGCCTCAACGAAACTCAACGTTCGTCCGCACGCCCCGAAACACTCCCGGCCGGGTATCGAACAGGAGTTCGCTAGTTTTGAGGGAAGAAGCAGGTCCGTGAGTTGGCTTGCGCGGATGCGCGCTTCGCTGGGGAAGGCGCGCGAGGCCTTTGCCGCGGTTCAGCGGCTCGGGCGCCCGGGACGTCCCTTGACGCCCGAGTTCTGGGACGAGCTGGAAGAGACGCTGATTCTAGCCGATTTCGGCGTCCCGACCACGCAGAAGATCGTGACTGGTCTGCAAACCGTCGCCAAGCAGGAGGCCTGGAAGACCACCGACCAGCCGGTGGCGCGGTTCCGGAAGGACGTTGAACGCTTTCTAACGCTCCCCGGCCCGGAACTTCGGCTCGACGAGCGGCCGTCCGCGGTGCTCGTGGTCGGCGTCAACGGCAGCGGCAAAACGACCACGATCGGAAAACTGGCGACCCAGCTCCGCGCCCAGGGTAAGCGCGTGCTGCTGATCGCGGGGGACACGTTTCGCGCGGCCGCGGCCGAGCAGCTCGAGATCTGGGGCAAGCGCAGCGGCAGCGAGGTCGTGCGCGGCGAGGAGGGCGCCGATCCGGCGTCGGTGGTCTTCGACGGACTGCGCGCCGGAAAATCGCGTAACGCGGACGTCATCTTGATCGATACCGCGGGCCGGCTGCAGACCAAGACCAATCTGATGGAAGAACTCAAGAAAATTCGCCGCGTGATCGAGCGCGAGCTCGGGAAACCGCCGGACGAGACGCTTCTCGTGGTCGATGCGACGACCGGCCAGAACGCCATTTCCCAGGCCAAGCTCTTCAACGAGGCGACCCAGCTCACCGGGTTGGTCGTTACCAAGGTCGACTCAACCGCCAAAGGCGGCGTCCTGGTCGCGATCGTCGACCAGCTCGAAATCCCGATCAAGTTCGTGGGACTCGGCGAGACGCCGGACGCGTTGCGCCCGTTCGTCGCGACGGAGTTCGTCGACGCAATTTTTGCCGATGAGGCCGGGGCGGCTGTGCCATAACGCTTGGCACACCGGGCCGGCACAATGCATCTAGACAGCTAACTGAGAACGCGTGATGGGGCGTTCGAACGAAAGGACGGACAATGGCAGCGC
Source organism: Candidatus Acidiferrales bacterium (assembly GCA_035502675.1). Classification (GTDB taxonomy): domain Bacteria; phylum Vulcanimicrobiota; class Vulcanimicrobiia; order Vulcanimicrobiales; family Vulcanimicrobiaceae; genus DATJUC01. Next base: position 1,402 of record DATJUC010000155.1, read on the forward strand.
AAGACGAACGGCAGGTCGCCCTCAACAACGCCCTCGCGCAGATCGAGCGGCAGTTCGGAAAAGGCTCGATCATGCGAATGGGCGAGATTCAGGAACGCATGTCGTTCGAGGTCATCCCGAGCGGATCGATCGCGCTCGACTTGGCGCTCGGGGTCGGCGGGTTTCCGCGCGGGCGCATCGTCGAGATCTACGGCCCCGAATCCAGCGGCAAGACGACCCTCGCGCTCCACGCGATTGCCGAAGCGCAGAAGAACGGCGGTACGGCCGCATTCGTCGACGTCGAGCACGCGCTCGATCCGACCTACGCCGCCGCGCTCGGCGTCGATCTCGACAACTTGCTGGTTTCGCAGCCGGACACCGGCGAGCAGGCGTTAGAGATTGCCGAGATGCTCACGCGCAGCAACGCCGTCGACGTCGTGGTCGTCGACTCGGTCGCCGCACTCGTAACCAAGGCTGAGCTCGAAGGCGACATGGGCGACGCACACGTGGGCCTGCAAGCGCGCCTGATGTCGCAGGCGTTGCGGAAGCTGACCGCGGCGATCTCGCGGAGCAAGACGATCATGATCTTCATCAACCAGCTGCGCGAGAAAGTCGGCGTCATGTTCGGCAATCCCGAAACGACGTCCGGCGGACGCGCGCTCAAGTTCTACGCTTCGATCCGGCTGGACGTGCGCAAGCTCGAGACCATCAAGATCGGTCAGGACGTGGTCGGCACGCGCACGCGCGTCAAGGTCGTCAAGAACAAGGTCGCGCCGCCGTTCCGGCAAGCCGAATTCGACATCACCTACGGTCACGGAATCTCGAAGATGGGGTCGATCCTCGACGTCGCGCTCGAGCAGAACATCGTCGGGAAGAGCGGTTCGTGGTATACGTACGGCGATCAGCGCATCGGACAAGGCCGCGAAAACGCCAAAGCGTTTCTGGAAGAGCACTCCGACCTTGCCGGCGAGATCGAAGCGAAGATTCGCGAAGCGCTCGGGAAGGTCGCGTCCAGAAACGGGTCGGCGAACGCCGTCGCAGTCGCCGAGGAATGACGACGGCGGGCGGCGCGTATCGCGCGGCCCTCGGCCTTCTCGCGCGGCGGCGCCTCACCGAAGCGCAGCTCTGGCAGCGGCTGGAGCGTAAAGGCTTCGACGGCGAGGCGATCGCCGGCGCCGTCGAACGCTGCAAACGTGACGGATTCGTCGACGACCGGCTCTACGCGCGGCTCTACGTTGAAAATAAGCGGAAGGCCGTCGGCGATGCGAGGCTCGTCGGCGAGCTCGTGCGCAAAGGCATCGATCGCCAGGCGGCGGCGATTGCGGTTGGCGACCTCGAAGCCTCGGAGTTGGTGCGCTGCGAAGCGGCGTTGGGTGCTATGATGGCAAGGATGTCGTCGATAGCGTATGCCTCGGCCGCTCGCAAGCTCGAGCGGCTCGGATTCCCCGCATCGACCGTCTATCGCGTCTTGCGAGCGCATGCCGCAGCCTTCGGACCATTGGCTTCACTCGAGGACGACGTTGCGCCGGCCGTTTGAGCTCGAGCGGATCGATCACATCCTGCTGCTCGTGCGCGGCATGGATCGCGCGCTCGCGTTTTACGAAGGTGTGCTCGGGGCCGCGGTCGAGTCGCGCTTGCCGCGCTACGCGATGGTCGAACTGATCGCAGGAGCGTCCCGCATCGACCTCGTCGACGTCGACGAACCGCACGGAGCCTGGGCCCGGCCGCCGTTGCCCGGCGGCCGAAACGTCGATCACTTCGCCGTGCGTCTTTCGTCCTGCGACGAGGCGTCGCTGCGGTCGCATCTCCAAGCGCACGGCGTGACCGTCGTAGAGGAGCGCCGTGAGAGCCAGGGAGTTTCGTTGTACGTGCGCGATCCGGCAGGGAACACGATCGAACTGATCGCGCCCCGCGGCTAGTCGCCCGTCTCGGCCGGCCGGCGGGCACTTCCGCCTGCATGCCCATGCGAACGATTGTCGTCGCCGAAGACGACGTCGCGATTCGAGATCTCGTGACGCACCATCTCGAGCGCGAGGGTTTTGCGGTCTTGCCGGCCGCGGACGGTCCGGCCGCGTTGCGCGCTGGGCGCTCGGCCGTCGACTTGCTGGTTCTCGACGTCGGGCTTCCGGGGATGGACGGTTACGACGTCGCGCGCACGCTCCGCCGCGAGCAGCGCATGCTTCCGATCGTCATGCTGACGGCGCGAACCGACGAAGTCGATCGCGTCGTCGGATTCGAGCTGGGTGCGGACGACTACGTCTGCAAGCCGTTCTCGCCGCGCGAGCTGGTCAGCCGCGTCAAAGCAATCCTTCGCCGGCGTGAAGCAAGCGGCATCGAGGCCGAGCGCAGCACGCTGCGCCTCGGACGGCTGGAGGTCGACGACCGTTCGCGCGAAGCCCGCGTCGACGGCGTCGATTTGAAGCTCAAGCCTCGCGAGTTCGCGTTACTCTACGAGCTGGCCAGCAACGCGGGGATCGCGCTCTCGCGGGACCGCCTCGTACAGAAGGTTTGGGGCTTCGACTTTCCGGGAGACGAGCGCACCGTCGACGTGCACGTCCATCGCCTGCGCATCAGGCTCGAAACGCCGTGGCGGCTCGGGCATCTGCTGCAGACCGTCGTGGGCTTCGGCTACAAGCTCGTCGTTCCGGCCGCCGGCGCCGCGAGCGTGTAATCGACCTCGCCGGCCTGGCCGACGCCATCGGCATCGCCGTTGAGCGCGGCGCAATCGTTCCGGTGGTCGTACTCGCCGGCAGCGGGGAGGTCTGTTCCGAAGCCGCTCTCGCGCTCGAGCCGTGCGCGCGTCGCGTTACGCGATCCGGTGACGAGTGCGCGTTCGACGCCGTGCGGGGACGCTTCGCGATCGCCATGCTGGCACCGTCGCGTGACGCCCGGGCGCCCGACGAAGTCGACGTGCGAACCGCCATGGAACGTTTGGTCGCGGCCGTCTCGCTCGCGACCGGAGTCGAGATGCGCGCCGGGTGGTGCGCGATCCGCGAGCATCGCCAGCTGGCGGCGTTTCCGCAGACCCTCGACGCCGCCCTCGAACGCGGGGCGCGCCTGCGCGAGCGTTACGCGATGCTCGCAACCGTCGGACACGAACTGCGCACGCCGCTGACGTCGATTCGCGGCTACATCGAAACGCTGCTGGACGAAGAACTCGATCGCGCGACCGCCCGCCGATTTCTGGAGACCGCGCGGCGCGAAGCGTTGCGTTTGGGACGCATCGTGGAAGGCATGCTCGAGTTTTCGCTTCTCGATCTGACCGTGCGCCACGATCGCGGGAACTGCGACGTTGCCGAACAGATTCGCGCGACGGTCGAGGCAGCGCTGCCGCTGGCGCGCGAACGCCGGGTCGCGATCGCGGCGCGGCTGCCGGCGCACGCGCGCGCGCGAATCGACGGCGACGCATGCGTTCATGCGTTGCTGAACCTCGTCGAGAACGGCGTGAAGTACGGCCGCGAAGGCGGATCGGTCGAAATAGCCTGTTTGCGCGACGAGGCGTACGTCACGATCTTCGTCGACGACGACGGTCCGGGCATCGATTGCCGCGATCGCGACGCGATCTTCGCGTTGGGGATCCGCGCCAACCGCGGCGGAGCGCCCGGCAGCGGGATCGGCCTGGCGGTCGTGAGAGCCATCGCGCAGCGCGCCGGCGGCGACGTTCGCGCGGAACGTTCGCCGCTCGGCGGCGCTCGGTTCGTGCTGCGGCTGCCGGCCGGGACATAGGGGCTCGTTGCGGATTCGTCGTAGATAACGGTCCGTGGCGTCGTCACGGAGCCCTTTTGCACATGCGAGCGAAGCGGAGCTCGCTCGGCTCTTAGACTTCTACGGAATTCCTTGGCAGTACGAGCCGCGGAGTTTTCCCATTGCCTGGGACGAGCGCCGGCGGCCCGTCGAGTTTTTCACACCGGATTTTTATCTTCCTGAGTACGATCTGTATATCGAGCTGACCGTTGCCAAGCCGATCCGTAATACTCGAAAGAACCGCAAGGTGCGCCTGTTACGCGACAGTCATCCGCACGTCAACGTCAAATTGTTTACCAAACGTGACGTCGAGCGCCTCTTTTCGCGGGCGGCGCGCGCCCGCGCCTCGTGATCGGCGAACCGCTCTTCGACGCCGCGACGATACGTGCCCGGGTTCGCGACCTCGGTGCCGAGATCTCACGCGATTATGCCGGGACGCTTCCGATCTTCGTCGGGCTGCTGTCGGCGGCGGCGCCGTTTCTGGCCGATCTGACGCGGGCCGTGACGATCCCCTGCGAGCTCGACGTGATCTCGGTCAACCGGTTCGGTCAGGGAGACGGCATCGCGTTTCAAAAGGACCTGGCCTGTGACATTGCGGGGCGCCACGTGATTCTCGTTGACGATACGATCGACACCGGATTAACGCTGCATTATGCCCGCAAGGTGCTGCTTGGGCGCGGGCCGGCCTCCCTAGCGGTCTGCACGCTTTTGGATCGACCTCACCGAAGAATTGCCGATATTGAGATCAGGTACCGAGGATTCGAGCTCCCCGACGTCTATGTGGTGGGGTACGGCCTCGATTATCTAGGACGCTATCGGGAGTTACCGGCCCTGTACGCTCACGGAACGTGGCCCGCGTGATCCGCGCCGCCGTTCGAACCCTTGCCGCCGTCTGCGCCCTTGCAACCGGACTGCTGCCGGCCGCGCTCCCGGCCCTCGAGCTCCACTCGATCGAGCAGGCCGCCGCCGATTACCGGAGCTCCAACGAGCACCTCGAGGAGATGTTCCGAGCGGCGCTCCTGGACACCAGCAAGCTCGCCCAGTACGCACCCGACGGGACGGCGTACGTCAAAACCGGCGACATTCCGGCCGAATGGCTGCGCGACGCCAGCGCCCAGGTGCGGCCGTACCTATTCTTTGCAAAGGAAGATCCGGACGTCCGGGCGTTGCTGCGCGCGATCATCGCCCGTATGACGAAGTACGTGCAGATCGACCCTTACGCCAACGCGTACACGCTCGACTACCGGGTTTGGGAGCAGAAGTTCGAGCTCGACTCGCTTGCCTACCCCACGACGCTGGCGTGGAGCTACTGGAAGACCACCGGCGACCCGTCGATCTTCACGCCGGACTTTTCCAAGATGCTCGATGCGGTGCTGGCGACGATGCAGCGCGAGCAAGACCATCCGCGCAACTCGAGTTACACCCACAAAGAGCTGGCCAACGACGGCCGCGGCCGGCCGGTCGGGTATACCGGGATGATCTGGACGGGCTTCCGGCCCTCCGACGACGCGTGCTATTACAATTTCTTGATTCCGTCCGAGATGTTTGCGGTCGTCGCCTTGGGCGACATGGCGGAGATCGAGCGCGACGTCTATCACGACGTCGTCAAGGCGCGCGAAGCCAAAGCCCTGCGCGACGAAGTGCAGAAGGGCATCCAGACGTACGGGCTGGTGCTCGTGCCGAAGTACGGCTACATCTACGCCTATGAGGTCGACGGCCTCGGCCACGCGATCTTGACCGACGACGCCAACATCCCGAGCCTGCTTTCGGCACCCTACATCGGCTACACCACGCCGTCGGATCGCTACTACGACAACACGCGCCGCTTTTTGCTCTCGCAGGACAACCCGTCGTTTTATCAAGGACAGAAGGCGCGCGGCATCGGCAGCTTCCATACCCCGGATCACTGGGTCTGGCCGCTCGCGCTGATCGTTCAGGGCATGACCGCGACCACGCAATCGGAGAAAGACGACGTGCTCTCGCAGCTGCTCGCCAGCGATCCGGGCGATCACCTGCTGCACGAGTCGTTCAATCCCGACGATCCCAGGCAATATACGCGACCGGATTTCGGCTGGCCGAACGCGCTCTTCTCGGAGTTCGTGTTGACGCAGCTGCAAGGCGTCGCCGAAATCCCGATGGGGGACACGAGCGATCTGGAGTTCCGCTCTGAATAACGTTCGCCGCGGTTTCGCCCGCGGTGCGCAGACGAGTGAAGCGAGGCGGAGTGCCGCCTAAAAGCTCCGGAGTCGACGAAGACGGCTGCAAAGCCGACGTCATCGTGGGGATCCAGTGGGGCGACGAGGGCAAGGGCCGGATCGTCGATCTCTACGCTTCGGAGTACGACGTCGTGGCACGCTTCGGCGGCGGCGACAACGCCGGTCATTCGATCGTCGTCGGCGAGACGGAGCTCGCCCTGCGCGCGGTTCCGTCGGGCGTCCTCAACCCCAAGACCGAGCTGTTCATCGGCGGAGGGACGGTCGTCAATCCGCAAGGTACGTGGGCGGAGATCCAGCGTCTTGCAGCGCTCGGCATCGACGTCCGGCGGATCAAGATCTCCGATCGCGCGCACGTGGTCCTCGACTACCACGTGCGGGCCGATCGCTCGCAGGAAGAAGCGCGGGGTGCCGCCGCGCTCGGGACGACCGGTCGCGGTATCGGTCCGGCCTACGTCGACAAGGTTTCGCGGGCCGGCATCACCATGGCCGCGGTGCGCTCGCCGTCGCAACTCGAGCGCACGCTCGAGTCGCGGCTTCAGCCCGAAGCCGTCGAGGCAACGCTAACCGCGTTACGGCGGCTGACGCCCCACGTCGTCGACGGCGTGAGCTACATTCACGAGCGGCTGGCGAGCGGCAAACGGGTGCTGATCGAGGGCGCGCAAGGCTCGCTGCTCGACGTCGGCTACGGCACCTATCCGTTCGTGACCAGCTCGCATACGATCGCCGGCGGCGCCTGCACCGGCCTCGGCATCGGTCCGACGGCCATCGGGCGCGTGATCGGCGTCGTCAAAGCGTACTGCACGCGGGTCGGTGCCGGCCCGTTTCCGTCGGAGCTGCTCGACGAGCGCGGCGAGCGTCTGCGCGTCGCCGGCGGAGAGTTCGGAACCGTCACCGGCCGCCCGCGGCGGTGCGGCTGGTTCGACGCCGTCGCCGGCCGTTACGCGGTGATGCTCAACGGGCTGACCGAAGCGGCGATCACCAAGCTCGACGTCCTAACCGGGATGGAACGAATCGGGATCGTGACCGAGTACCGGCGCGAAGGCCGCACCGTCGGATTCGGCGATGCCGGCCTCGATGGTCTCGAACTAAGAATTGACGAAATGCCCGGGTGGGAGCGTCCCATCGGGGATTGTCGCCGCCCGAGCGACCTTCCAGCCGAAGCCCGAGCGTACGTCGAGCGACTTGCGGCGTTACTGGAGGTTCCCGTCACGCACGTTTCCGTCGGCCGCGAGCGCAGCCAGTTGGTTCGCTGGATAAAAGATCGTCGCACTGCGTCCGATATCCAGGAGTAGTATCCCGCCGAGCCTCCAAGCGCGGCGGAATAACGTGCGTGGGGCACGGATGCCCGACGTCCGCCCGCCAGGATCGGCGCTAGAGTGATAGAGGGAGTGGGCGCGTGGATCGTCTGAGCTCCGTGGTGAGCGACCTGCGTGGTCGCGTCGTGGCGCTTTGGAACGCTCAAAATCAACAAAACCGCGTCCTCGCGCTGACCGGAATCGGAGTG
>DATJUC010000156.1:0-8309 GCA_035502675.1 Candidatus Acidiferrales bacterium
GAACACGAGTCGGAAAGAGAGCCCGGCGAGATTCGTGCGACCCTGCTGTGCAAGAAACACGTTCCGAGCTTGATGGATCTCGGCGTTGCCGACGAAGAGCTCAACGCCAAGATCCTGCACGGTATCCAGCAGGCCGCGTACCGTCTCGGGCTGGAGAAAAAAGGCTTCGAAGTGCGCGCGCACGTCTATCCGCCGCTCCAGCATCGGCCCGAGATCGCGTTCAAGATTCGCTCCGGCAAACCGCCCAAGAAGGGCGATTCGGCAGCCGGCTGACGGACTAGTCGGCCTTCTTTTCGACCGCGGACGTCTTTGCCAAGCCGAGCCTGGCTTCGCGCTCGGCGAGTTTCCCGAGCGACTGCACGACCACGATCGCGAGAATCGTCACGAGGATCGCGTAGATGAACTCCGCGAGAACGCCGTTGCCGGGTTTGAGGAAAATGGCGATGAGGTCGGCGATGAACTTGTTCCACGCGCCGGCGGCGATGAGGCCGAACGCCACGGTCGCAAGCGAGATCATGGTTCCGAGATAGGACGGCTTGATTTCCACGTACCCCTCCGGTCGGCGAGTTGGCGAAAGCTCTCCGATTCTACGTTTCGCCCGTCAGACCAAGCGTACTGACTTCCGGTCGCCTGGTCGGTGCGCGCACCGAGACGCAAAAAAGGCCCGAAGATTCACTTCGGGCCCTTACGGTCGGCCTGAAACCGATTAGGCTTTTAGTTCGATGTCGACGCCGGCCGGCAAGTCGAGATGCATCAACGCGTCCATCGTCTTCGGCGACGCCTGCAAAATGTCGATGAGCCGCTTGTGCGTGCGCATTTCGAAGTGCTCGCGCGACTTCTTGTCGTTATTGGTCGATCGCTGCACGCAGAACCGGTTGATCTCGGTCGGCAACGGAACCGGACCGCTGACGAACGCGCCGGTGCGCTTGGCGGTGTCGACGATGCGCTCGGCCGACTGATCGAGCACCTTGTGGTCGTACGCCTTCAGACGAATGCGAATTTTCTGCTTTGACATCTTTCTCTAACCTAATCAGTTTTCAAGGATCGCTGGTTCGTTAACGATGCGCCGCTATGGACTAGCCGGAGTATGGATTTCCGTTTGGAGCCGGCGACGGGCCTCCGGAAGAACTACTCCGAAACGGACGTGACGACGCCGGCTCCGACCGTCCGCCCGCCTTCGCGGATCGCGAAACGCAAGCCCTCTTCGCACGCGATCGGCGTGATCAGCTCGACGTCCATCTGGACGTTGTCGCCCGGCATGACCATCTCGACCCCTTCGGGCAGCTTGATGGTTCCGGTCACGTCGGTCGTGCGGAAGTAGAACTGCGGACGATAGTTTCCGAAGAACGGGGTGTGACGCCCGCCTTCCTCTTTCGAGAGGACGTACACTTCGGCTTTGAACTTCTTGTGCGGTTTCACCGAACCCGGCTTCGCCAGCACTTGTCCGCGCTCGATCTCGTTACGGTCGACGCCGCGCAGCAGCACGCCGATGTTATCGCCGGCGATGCCCGAGTCGAGCAGCTTACGGAACATCTCGATGCCGGTCACGACGGTCTTTTTCGTCTCTTCCTTCAACCCAACGATCTCGACTTCTTCACCGACCTTGACCTGGCCGCGCTCGACGCGGCCGGTGCCGACCGTGCCGCGGCCGGTGATCGTGAAGACGTCTTCGACCGGCATCAGGAACGGCTTGTCGACTTCACGCTGAGGTTCGGGGATGTACTCGTCGACCGTGTCCATCAGCTTGAAGATCGGCTCGGCATCCGGGTCGGTGCGGCGGCCGCTCGAGTTGAGCGCCTTGAGCGCGGAGCCGCGAATGATCGGGGTCTCGTCGCCCGGGAACTCGTACTGGTTGAGCAGCTCGCGAATCTCGAGCTCGACCAGCTCGAGCAACTCCTCGTCGTCGACCAGGTCGACCTTGTTGAGGAACACCACGATCTTCGGCACGCCGACCTGGCGCATCAATAGAATGTGCTCGCGCGTCTGCGGCATCGGACCGTCGGTCGCGGCGACGACCAGGATCGCGCCGTCCATCTGCGCGGCGCCGGTGATCATGTTCTTGATGTAGTCGGCGTGGCCCGGGCAGTCGACGTGCGCGTAGTGGCGCTTGGGCGTCTCGTACTCCTGGTGAGAGATCGCGATCGTAATGCCGCGCTCTTTCTCCTCGGGAGCGTTATCGATCTCGTCGACGCCGCGAGCTTGCGCGAGCCCCTCGGTCGAGAGACAATGCGTGATCGCCGCCGTCAAGGTGGTCTTACCGTGGTCGACGTGACCCGTTGTCCCGATGTTGACGTGCGGCTTCGTGCGTTCGAATTTCGCCTTGGCCATTTCTTACGATTTCCTCTTTAAACTTCGTCCGAGTGGAGAGACGCGCACGCGAGACCACGCCTAGTCCTCGGACCCTGGCGTTTAGACTCGCGTTTCGCCGGTTACGTTGCAAACGCCCTCCGGAGAGGGCGCTATGACCTTGGGAATATATCAAGCGGCCCCGTCCGCCGTCAAGCGCGGTCGGGTATTCGGCCGTCGTAGCCGCGCCGGTCGCGCGCCTGCTACCGCTCGGCCGCTATACGGGAGAGCCCAAGCTCGTACCGAACGCGTCACGACCCCCTCGTTCATCTGCAGGAGATACCAATGGCGCAGTTCCTTCAGCGCAACCCGCTCGCGCTTCTGGCGAGCGGCGCGCTCGCGTCGGCAGCACTGCTTCTCGCATCGTGCGGCGGCTCGGTTTCGCCCACGCCGGCGAGCCTTTCGGCAAACGCTCCCGACCTCACGCAAGCCGCGGCCAAGTTTCACTTCACGACCCTCGACGATCAGAACTACGTGATGTTCAACCAGCTGTTGGGCATCAACGACAAAGGCAAGATTGCCGGCTACGACGGCGACGGCATGGTCAGCTCGGGCGGCGCGCCCAACAAAGGTTATACCGTCGTAGCTCCGTACGCGCAGTCGGATTTTAGCAACGAGAATTTCCCGGGCTCGGCTCAGACGCAAGTCACGGGCATTACCAACACCGGAGAGACGTGCGGCTTCTGGGTAAGCACCAAGGGACGGGTCGCCGGTTTCGTCGACTGGCACGGCGTGTTCACCAGCTACAGCGACCCGCACGGAAACGGTACGACGTTCAACGGCATCAACGACGCCGGTATGGCCGTCGGTTTCTACACGAAAGGTAAGGGATCGAAAGCGAGCACGCACGGCTTCGTCTTCGACCGCAACTCCGGGACGTTCACGAACGTCGCGGTACCCGGCGGCAACAGCGTCAGCGTTAACGCGATCAACGATACCGGCGACATCACCGGAAACTATACGCTGAGCACGAGCTCCGGAACGGTCGCCGGATTCCTGCGAAAAGCGAACAGCAAGACCCCGATGGAGATCGAGTTTCCGGGTGCGACGTCGACGGTGCCGCTCGGCATCAACGTGCACGACCAAATCGTCGGCTTCTACGTGATGGGCACCGGCAGCTCGGCCGTCACGCACGGATTCCTTTTGGATAAGCCCGCGATGCATGCCAGGTTCGTCACGATCGACGATCCGAACGGCGTCGCCAATACGATCGTCAACGGCATCAACGACAAGGGCGCGATGGTAGGATTCTACGTCGACGCCTCGGGCAACACGGACGGAATGCTGGTTAACCGCGCCAAGTAGCGGTCCGGGCGCCGAACGACCGAAAAGCCGCGAACCCCGGGGATCTCCCGGGGTTCGCCGCTTTTCGGGTCGCGATCGGCCGTTAGGCGTGCGCCGGCTGCTTCTTGCCGGAGGCCTTGGCGACGATCTCCTCTTCCACCGAGCGCGGGGCCTTCTCGTAGTGCGAGAACTCCATCGTATAGGTTGCACGGCCTTGAGACATCGAGCGCATGTCGGTGGCGTAGCCGAACATTTCCGAGAGCGGCACGTGCGCGGTGATGACGCGCGCTCCGCCCGGCGCCTCTTCGGTGGCTTGAATCATGCCGCGGCGGCGGTTGAGGTCGCCGGTGACCGCGCCCATGTAGTCGTTAGGCGTCGTAACCTCGACCTTCATGATCGGCTCGAGCAAAATCGGACCGGCGGCGGCGTTGGACTCCTTGAAGCCGATCGACGCCGCGATCTTGAAGGCCATTTCCGACGAATCGACCTCGTGATACGAACCGTCGAAGATCGTTGCTTTGAAATCCATCACCGGGTAACCGGCGAGCACGCCGCTTTGCGAGGCTTCGCGAATGCCTTCTTGCACGGCCTTGGAGTACTCTTTGGGGACCTTGCCGCCGACGATCTTCCACTCGAAGACGTAGCCGCTGTTGGGCGCGCCCGGTTCGACCTTCATCCAAACGTCGCCGTACTGCCCCTTGCCGCCCGACTGGCGGACGAACTTGCCCTGTTTTTCGACTGCCTTCGTGATCGCCTCGCGATAGGCGACCTGCGGCTTGCCGACGTTCGCTTCGACCTTGAACTCGCGGCGCAGCCGGTCGAGGATGATCTCGAGATGCAGCTCGCCCATACCGGCGATGATCGTCTGTTGCGTCTCCTCGTCGGTGCGCATGCGGAAGGTCGGATCTTCTTGAGCCAGGCGCGTCAACGCGGTGCCCAGCTTGTCCTGATCGCCCTTCGTTTTCGGCTCGATCGCTTGCGAGATCACCGGTTCGGGGAAGGTGATCGACTCCAGCAAGATCGGCGCCTTTTCGTCGCAGAGCGTGTCGCCCGTGCGCGTGTCCGAGAGGCCGACCGCGGCCGCGATGTCGCCCGCCCCGATCGAGTCGATGTCTTCGCGATGGTTCGCGTGCATGCGCAGGATGCGACCGATGCGCTCCTTGCGTCCGGTACGCGCGTTGAGCACGTACGAGCCTTTTTGCAGTACGCCCGAATAGACGCGGAAGTAGGTGAGATTGCCGTAGGGATCGGTCGCGATCTTGAACGCCAGCGCGCAGAACGGCTCGGCATCGTCGGGCTTGCGCGCGATCTCGGCGCCGGTTTTCGGATCGGTTCCGACGATCGGCTTGGCGTCGAGCGGCGACGGCATGTATTCGACGACGGCGTCGAGCAACGGCTGAACGCCCTTATTCTTGAACGCCGAGCCGGCCAGCATCGGCAGCACCGTTCCGGCGATCGTTGCGCGGCGCAGCGCCGCCTTCATCCGATCGATGGGCAGTTCCTTACCGTCGAAGAACATCTCGAGCAGCTCGTCGTCCTGTTCGGCAATCGCCTCGACGAGCTCTTGTCGCCACTTCATCGCCAGATCGCGCAGCTCGCCGTCGACGTCTTCCTGCGCCATCGTCGACCCGAGATCGTCGGTGTAGACGATCTTCTTCATCGTGAAGAGGTCGACGACGCCCTTGAAGTTATCCTCGGCGCCGATCGGCACTTGGATCGGAACGGCGCGCGCGCCCAAGCGCTCGCGGATCTTGTCCACGACGTTGAAGAAGTCGGCGCCCATGCGATCCATCTTGTTGACGAAGATGATGCGCGGAACTTTGTGCTTGTTGGCTTGACGCCAGACGGTCTCGGACTGCGGCTGCACCGCCGCGACCGAATCGAAGAGCGCGACCAGACCGTCGAGCACGCGGAGCGAGCGCTCGACCTCGACCGTGAAGTCGACGTGACCCGGCGTATCGATGATGTTGATGCGCGTGTCGCGCCAGGTCGTCGCGGTCGCGGCGGACGTGATGGTAATGCCGCGCTCCTGCTCCTGCACCATCCAGTCCATGGTCGCGGCGCCGTCGTGGACTTCCCCGATCTTGTGGACGCGTCCGGTATAGAAGAGGATGCGTTCGGTGCAGGTCGTTTTGCCCGCGTCGATATGCGCGGCAATGCCGATGTTTCTCGTACGCTCGAGAGGGAATTCTCTAGCTGCCATGGTGTTCTGTGAAAGGGTTCTGCTTTACCAGCGATAGTGGGCGAAGGCTTTGTTCGCTTCGGCCATCTTGTGAGTGTCTTCGCGCTTCTTGATGGTGGCGCCGGTGTTGTTCGCGGCGTCGAGCAGCTCGTTTGCCAGCTTCTCTTCCATGGACCGGCCCGAGCGCGCGCGGGCGAAGCCGATCAGCCAGCGCATCGCCATGGCTTGACGCCGATCCGGCCGAACTTCCATCGGCACTTGATAGGTCGCACCGCCGACGCGCCGCGGACGGACCTCCACCAACGGCATCGCGTTCGAGAGCGCCTGCGAGAAAATGTCCATGGGATCGCGTCCGGTCTTCTCCGCGATGATCTCGAGCGCGCCGTACGTGATGTGCTCTGCGGTCGACTTCTTGCCGCGCAGCATTACCTTGTTGATGAAGCGGGCGAGGACTTTCGAGTTGAACTTGCCGTCGGGCAGAATTTGCCGTTTCGGCGCCGGTCCCTTACGTGGCATTACTTCTTCTTTTCTTTCTTTGCGCCGTACTTGGATCGGCCTTGCTTGCGATTCGCCGTGCCGGCCGTGTCGAGCGTTCCGCGTATGATGTGATATCGCACGCCCGGAAGATCCTTGACGCGCCCGCCGCGCACCAGCACGACCGAGTGCTCTTGCAGGTTGTGCCCGATGCCGGGGATGTACGCCGTCACTTCCTCGCCGTTGGTCAAGCGCACGCGCGCGACCTTACGCAGCGCCGAGTTCGGCTTCTTGGGGGTAACGGTCTTGACTTGCGTGCAGACGCCGCGACGCTGCGGGTTGCCGGTCACTTCGAACTGCCGCGTCGGCAGGTCGGGATGGCCCGGCTTGGGTCCGGTTAGAATCACGCGGAAGGCGCGCGTCTTGACCTTCTTTTCCGTTTTCTCGCGCCCGCGGCGGACGAGCTGATTGATGGTGGGCAAAAGCTACTCCCCAAAACACGTTAAAATACGGCCGCCACCCCAGCTGCGCGTGCGAAAACCGGGGACCCTCGGGCGGAATCCCCGCCATTTTCCTCCCGATCGGCTCGAGGCCGAGCCGCTCGGCGAGGGGCGGGGCCCCCGAGTGGGGCCGAACCACGGCAGTATATCAAGGGCCCTGAGCGCCGTCAAATCGCGATTTGTCGACGGGAAATGCGGTTCGCAGTCCGTCGACGCGACCGGCGGCAAGCGCTTCGGCCGCCGCCGAGAGGGCGCTCGCCAGCGTTGCGAGATCGGCCGACACCGCGGTCGCATTGGCGGCCAAAATCGGACGCCACATTGCAAATCCGGACTCACCCACGCGCAACAGCTCGCGTGCGGCGCTGCCCAGCAATGCGTCGAAGGTTTCGTCCCTTCGCCGCCGCGCCGCCGAGGCGTAGCAGCCGGCGACGATTTGCGGCAAATGGGACGTGAATGCGACGATCCGGTCGTGGGCGGCGGCATCCACGGCCACCGGAACGGCGCCCAGCGAGCGCACGAACGCACGCGCGCGGTCGACGGCGGCAGGATCCCTCGAGGGAACGTAGGCCCAGGTCTTTCCGTCGAACGCCGTCGGCGAGGCCGCGCGCACTCCCGCCCGGTGCGATCCCGCCATCGGATGCGTCGCGACGAACGCTGCCAGATCTCCCGCCGTCTCGACGACCGGCGACTTCACCGATGCGACGTCGAGGATCAGCGTCGCCCGCAGCGGCCCCTCGTCGCGCAGCCGGCGCAACTCCTCCAGGGTCGCGTCGAGATGGGCGGCGATTGCGACCGTTCCGGCGCGCGCGTAGAGTTCTTCGCGCGTGGCTGCAAAGTCGATGGCGCCCAACTCGATGGCTTCGGCCAGCGCGCCGGCGTCGCAGTCGTAACCGACCACCAGCGCGCCGTCGCGACGCGCGCGCATTCCGATCGACCCGCCGATCGCTCCGACGCCGACGATGCCGACGACGCGACGCTTCACGACGAATGCCTGGCCAAATCCGGGCGCAAAGCGGACGCTCCGTCCAGATAGACGTGTTCGACCTCGTGCGACGACCGGTGCGTGTTCACGTGCGCGAGCACGCGGATGCAGCGGCCGAGCGCTCCGGGTACGTCGATTTCCGTGAAATGCAGCATCGGCACGTGTACCCAGCCGAGCTCGCGCGCACCCAGAGCGGGAAAAACCGCGTGCAAGTCCGGCGTCAAGCTGAAAAGAACCGAGGCGATGTCGTCGGTGTCGACTTGGTTGCGAGCGACCATTTCGCGGAGCAACCGTTTGGTCGCGGCCACGATTGCCTCCGGCTCGTCGGCCTCCACGGTGATGGCGCCGCGAATGCCGCGCACGCGCAACGGCTTCAACGCAGCACCGCGTTGCCCCCGAGCGCGTGCGCGACGATCGGAATGTCGCCGAGCTCGCCGACGATTGCGGCGAAATCCTCGAACGTCAGCGCCTGATCTTTATCGCTCTTGGCTTCGGGCGGGTTGGGATGAACTTCGACCAGCAGTCCGTGAGCGCCGACCGC
>DATJUC010000157.1:0-14487 GCA_035502675.1 Candidatus Acidiferrales bacterium
TGCCGCTATCCGGGTATTGGTCGTTGTCGGTTTCGTAGAGCTCCAGCGCGGTCGCAATTTCCTTGATATTCGCTTCGCACGCCGCGGTCTGAGCTTGGGCCCGCGCTCGCACGAAGTTCGGCACCAAGATGCTCGCGAGAATCGCGATGATCGCCACGACGATCATCATTTCGATGAGCGTAAAGCCGCGCTGAGAGCCTGCGTCCGGGCGAATATCGTCGGGTAGGCGAGGCAACGTCATGCTAGCGATCCTCCGTCGGGATGACGTTACGGGGAGTTCCCGCGACCTCGTCGGCCGCGACCGCGCGCGGCGCAGCGTTACGCAGCCGGTCCAGCGCCCGGCGATGCAAGCGCGTCAGATGCCGGCGCGAATAGCCCAGCCGTTTTGCCAGCACCGACATCGGCGTCTCTTCGAGGTGGATGGATCGCACGATCTTCCGCTCGAGCGGCGTCAGCGACGCCAGCACTCCCTCGACGCAGATGCGATCGAGAACTCCATCCAGCGCCTCGCACGAGAAACGCGTGCGGGCGGCAGGGACGAGCTCGAGCGAGGCGATCGTTCGGCTCGCGCGGTACGCGCGAATCTCGTTGCGGTCTGCGGGCGTGGCGTTGACGCGCGCGGCGATCTCGGTTTCGAGCGGTTCCCGGCCTAACAGGGGTGCCAATTCGCGCTCCGCAACGGACCACCGCCGGTCCAGGTCTTGAACGCGGCGCGGGGCCCGCATCAGACGCTCGTTATCGCGCACGTAGTGCATCAGCTCGCCCATTGCCAAGAGCCATGCATACGCCTCGAACGGCGTGGTTTGCCCGGCATCGTAACGATCGGCCGCCTTGACCAGGCCGATGCCGGCGATCTGCTCCAAGTCGGCGCGTTCTAACCCCGGTCGTACGAACCGGCGAGCGGCGCGGCGGCAAACGTACCAGTACTCCTCAACGACGCGCTCGCGATGCTCCGGCAATCGATATCGAAGCCAAAGGTCGAGCGACGAACAAGCGTCGATCATTTGATATCTCCGATTAGCGAGTAGAGTGGCAACAGGATCGAGGCGACGATCGTTCCGACGACGCCGCCGAGGACGCAGACCAGGGCCGGCTCCAGGACGGCCGTAAAGGCCGCGAGCGCGGCTTCCAAATCGACTTCGTAGTAGTCGGCCAAGCGCAGCAGCATAGCGTCGAGGCTGCCGCTCTCTTCGCCGGCGCGCACCAGTGCGAGAAACGTGTGATCGAAGAGCTCCGTCGCCTGCAGCCGCGAACCCAGGTCTTCGCCGCGGTGCAGGCCCTCGAAGACGGCCGCGAGCGCGTGACGGTACCGCTTGCTGGAGACGACGCCGGTCGATGCCTGCAGCGCCGCGACGAGTTCGACTCCGGCGGAGAGCAGCGACCCGAGCGTGCGGGCGAAGCGCGCCGCGCTCGCCTTGGCCAGGATGCCGCCCGCGAGCGGGATTCGCAGCAGCGCCGCGTCGAGGGCGACCGCCCAGCGGGATTGCGAGCGAGCAAACGCCCCGGCCCCCGCGAGCGCTGCCGCGACCGCGAGCGCCGCGACGGCCCAGCTCGCCGGCGAACGCACGGCGTTTCCGAGTGCGATCAAGGCAGCGGTGGCGGGCGGCAGCGCGACGTGCAGCTGTGCGAACATCGCGGCGAAGGCCGGCATCGTGCCGCCGACGAGAAACGCGACGAGACCCAGCGCGACCGACGTTACCACCGCCGGATATGCCAGCGCCGCTCCGACCCGCTTACGTAACGTGCGGGTGCGTTCCTCGACCTCCGCAACCGAACGCAGCGAGCGATCCAGCGAACCGCCGACCTCGCCCGCGCGAATCATGGCGATCGCCAGCCGCGAAAAATCGTTTTGGTGGCGCTGCATCGCATCCGAAAGCGGCATCCCGCTGCTGACGTCGGCGGCGATCGAGGCGACCGTCTCGCGAAACCGCGCGTCGCGACCGTCCCTTGCTAAAACTTCCAGGGCTCGGTTGACGGCGATGCCGGCGCCGATCAACGCGGCAAACGAGCGGAAAAACGCCGCGCGAACGTCCGACCGGCGGCGAATCGATCCGCCCAAGGAGAGCATCGCGCCGCGCGCGGTTGCGGCGGGTTCGACGGCGGAGACCAGCAGCGCCCTGCCCCGCAGGTGCGCTAACGCGTCGTGCCGGTTGGAGGCGTCGATCGAACCGATGACGCTGCGCCCGTGAACGTCGCGCGCCCGGTAGTGGAACCGCCGTGCGATCACGCGGCCGTCGATTCGGCAGGGAGCGTGGGGATGCGGGTGCGGTCCACCGCATCGATCGAACCGTCGCGTTCGAGTTGCTCCAAGTGCTGGCCCAGCGTTTGCATGCCGAAGCGCGCGCCGGTAGCGATGGCGTTGCGCAGCTGGTGCGTTTTCGCATCGCGAATGAGATTGCGAACGGCGTCGGTACCGATCAATATCTCAGCCGCCGCTCGGCGCCCGTCGCGACCGTTGCGCTTGACGAGTACTTGGCAGACCACGGCGGCTAAGACCGCCGCCAGTTGCGCGCGGACTTGTACCGCCGCCGGACCCGAGAACGCGTCCACGACGCGATCGATGGTCTGGGGAGCGTCTCCGGTATGCAGCGTCGTCACCACGAGGTGACCGGTTTCCGCCGCCGTGAGCGCGACGCGCATCGCGTCGGCGTCGCGCATCTCGCCGACGACGATCACGTCGGGATCGGCCCGTAACGCGCCGCGCAGCGCGCCGGCGAAGTGTGGGGTGTCGCGCCCCACTTCGCGCTGCGAAATCACCGAGCGACGGTTGCGATAGCGGTACTCGATCGGATCTTCCACGGTGACGATTCGGCAGGCGCGCGAAGCGTTGATGCGGTCGACCAGGGCGGCGACGGTCGTCGATTTTCCGCTTCCGGTCGCGCCGCCGACGATGACCAAACCGCGATCGAGCGTCGCCAAACGCTCGACGGCCTCGGGAAGTTCGAGCGACTCCAACCCAGGAATGTCGCGCTCGAGCAGGCGCAGCGCGACGACGTAGCCGCCGGCGGCGCGGTACAGATGCGCTCGCGTCGCTCCCAGCTCTTCGTCGGTCCACGGCAGAGAAAGGTCGCCGGCTCGCTCCAGCGCCGCGTGCTGCGCCGGCGAGAGCCGCGCCTCGACCAGCGATTGCATCTCCGCGGCGGTGACGAGCGCCCGGTCGAGGCCGACGAGGGAACCGTCGACCCGCAGCGTCGGCACGCAACCCGGCTGAAGGTGAACGTCGGAAGCGTTGACCAGACGGGCGTGCGTGACGACGTCTCGCAATCGGACGTCGGCGGGAATCGCGGTCACGGTGCCGGCGCTCCGCCCAGCACGCGCTCGACCTCCTCGCGCGTGGTTTCACCCCGCTCGAGCAAGCGATTTGCCGCGACGTTCATGGGCCGATATCCGGATCCCCGGGCGAGTTCTCGAATGCGCCAGAGCGGAACCCCTGCGGCGATCGCTTCGCGGACCGCGTCGTCGAAGAGCAGCAGTTCGAAAACGCCGCTTCGTCCCCAATAACCGGTGCCCAGGCAGCGTTCGCAGCCACGTGCGGCCGCGCTGCGAGCTTCTTCGGCGTCTCCTTTGCACTGCGCGCAGCGCTGGCGCAGCAGCCGCTGTGAAAGAATCCCCGAGACGCAACCCGCGACGGCCCGACGCGAAATGCCGAGCTCGACGAGCCGGTCCACCGCAGCCGGCGCATCGCCGCTGTGCAGCGTGGTCAGGACGAGCTGTCCGCACAGTGCCGCCGAAACCGCCACTCCCGCGGTCGCCGCATCGCGCATTTCGCCGACCACGATAACGTTGGGATCTTGGCGTAGGAAGGCGCGCAGCACCGACGGGAAATCCAGACCGGCGCGCACGTTTACTTGGACTTGAGCGACGCC
The DNA here is from genome assembly GCA_035502675.1 of Candidatus Acidiferrales bacterium. Taxonomy (GTDB): domain Bacteria; phylum Vulcanimicrobiota; class Vulcanimicrobiia; order Vulcanimicrobiales; family Vulcanimicrobiaceae; genus DATJUC01. Next base: position 3,867 of record DATJUC010000157.1, read on the forward strand.
CGCGATGCGGGCTTCTACCGGATCTTCGACGCTGCAAAGGTTCGCGGTCGCGGCGTCGCGATGCGCCAGCGCGGCATAAAGGGTGGTCGTCTTTCCGCTTCCGGTCGGGCCGCACGCGACGACGAATCCGGACGGCGCCTCGACCAGGCGGCGGAAATCGTGCGCCATGTCCGACGGCATTCCCAGGCCTTCCAAACTGGGAATCTGCGCGCGCGCGTCGAGGATCCGCAGCGCCAAACGTTCGCCCTCGATCGTCGGCATCGACGCTACGCGCACGTCGAGCGTTCGTCCGGCGCGTTCGATGGTATAACGCCCGTCTTGCGGAAGCCGCCGGTCGGCGATGTCCATGCCGGCCAACAGTTTGATCCGCGAAACGACCTGAAGGAACAGCGAGTCGGAAAACGATTGCGATTCGAGCAGCATGCCGTCGACGCGTTCGCGCACGCGGCCGCCGCCGGAGCACGGCTCCAGATGCACGTCGGACGCGCGACGCGCAACGGCCCGTTCGAAGATTTCGTCGGTCGCACGAACCGCCGGAACGTCGTCGGCCGAAACCGATGCTATGGAGAAAGGACGGCCGTCGAGTTCCAAAGGAACTCGAACCTTCTGCGAAAGAGACACACCCCAACCTCTTGAGAAGAGATATAGAGTCTTCTTATACCACAAGACTCCGGCGGGGGAAATACGCCGGCGCGCAATTCGCCCTTAATGTCGTTGCGACGGATGCTTGGGGTACTTCGCCTTCGTTTTGTAAAAAAATTGGGATCGTTCCGCAACGGCGGTCACGATCCCGAAAAGCCCGTACGATGCGCGCCGGCGCGCGCGAACTGCTAGCGCTTCTTGCGCGCGCTGGATTTCTTGGCGGCGCCTTTGCGTGCCGGAGCGGCTTTGCGCGCCGGCGCCGCTTTACGCGCCGGAGCCGACTTCTTGGCGGCCGCTTTGCGCGCGCCGCCGCCGCGCTTCGACATGACGGCTTCTTTGAGCGCCTTCGCCGGCAAGAACTTGAAGACGCGCTTCGCGGGAACCTTGACCTGCTCGCCCGTGGCAGGATTGCGCGCCATGCGCGCTGCCCGATCGCGAACTTTGAACTGTCCGAAACCGGGGATCTTTACCGGTTCGCCGGTGACGACCGCGGCTTGGATATCGTCAAAGATTCCGTCGACCAACGCGACGGCGTCTTTGCGCGAAAGTTCCATCCGGTCCATCGCCATTCGAACCAAATCTACCTTGTTCATCCGTACCTTTCCGTGTGGAGAGCGGAGCACTTTGCCCCGGTGTCTACCGCTTCAATCGCCGATTTCCTACGAAAAACCGCCAGTGCTAGGGATGAAACGTGAAGGCCCGTAACATGACCCTGTGCTCAGCTCCCCCACTTTTGCGCCCGGTCCCCTGCGCGGCGAACTCGACGTCCCCGGCGACAAATCGATCTCCCACCGCGCGCTGCTGGCGGCGGCAGCCGTGGCCGGGCCGGTTCGCATCGCCAACCTCAATCCCGGGCGCGACGTGCGCGCAACGCGCGAGGCGCTCGCCGCCCTCGGCGTAAGCTTCCACGGCGAGGCCGGCGACACGATCGTCGAGGCGCGGCCGCGAGGTTTGCGCGAGTCGCCCGCGCCGCTGGATTGCATGAACTCCGGTTCGACGGCCCGGATGCTGCTGGGTGCTTGCGCGGGCGCCAACGTCAGGGCGCAGTTCGACGGTGACGAGTCGCTGCGCGGTCGGCCCATGGAACCGGTGGCCGCACAGTTGCGCGCTTTTGGAGCCACCATCGAGACGACCGGCGGCCGTCTCCCGCTGCAGTTGCTCGGCACGCCGGAAATTCAGACCCGAAACTTCATTTTGCTCTCGCCCTCGGCCCAGGTGAAATCGGCGTTGCTGTTCGCAGGGCTGTTTGCCGGCGTCGGGGTTAGCGTGGCCGGCGATCGCGGCTCTCGCGATCACACGGAGCGTCTTCTCGCCTATCTGGGCGCCGACGTGCACTGGGACGGCCGCTCGTCGACGCTTGGAACCACGCCGCCCGTGGCCCGGCCCATCCGCGTTCCCGGTGATGCGTCCGCGGCGGCATTCTTCATCACGGCGGCGGCCGTGACGCCCGGCAGCGCCGTGACGGTCCGCAACGTCGGCATCAACCCGGGTCGTACCGGGTTGCTCGAGGCGCTGCGCGACATGGGGGCGCGGATCGAGCTGCGCGCCGAGCGTGAGGTCTGCGGCGAGCCGGTCGCCGACGTAAGCGTAACCTACGCCCCGCTGCGAGCCATCGATGCCGGCTCCGAGCTGACGGTCCGGGCGATCGACGAGGTTCCGCTGCTCGCCATCGCGGCGGCCTTCGCCGACGGCGAGACGCGCATCTCGGGGGTGCGCGAGCTGCGGACCAAGGAGTCCGACCGGATCGCGGGCATCGAACGTTTACTGCGTGCCGTCGGCATCGACGTCACGACCGAGCCGGCCGGCATTCGGATTCGCGGCGGAGTTCCTAAAGCGTCGGGCGGGATCGTCGAAACCGACCACGACCACCGCATCGCGATGGCCGCGGCGGTCCTGGCTTGCGCCGCCGGTCCGCTTGGAATCGATAGCGACGAGAGCATCGACGTCAGCTTCCCGAACTTCGCGGCAACCTTGGAAAGCGTACGCGCGTGATGGACCGGCCGGCGATCTACACTACCGATGAGTTCGAGATCGAATCGCGGTACCTCGAAGCGATCGTCTGGGATGCCATGGCCATCGAGCCGGGCAGCAAGGCGCTGTTTTGCGGCTTCGGGCCGGACGGCGCGCCGGTACGGCGTGCGATCGAGCACGGCGTCGACGCGACCGTCATCGAACATCGCGACGCCGTCATGCGGCAGTTCGTCGATCTGGGTGCCAAACTCTTGCGCGGCAGTACGTCGGTGATCCCGGCCAAGGAAAACAGTTTTGACGTCGCGGTGGCGTTCCATTACCTGCACGAGATCGATCCGTTCTTCCACGCGCAGGTGCTCTCGGAGCTCGCGCGGGTCGCACGCCGCGTCGCGATCGTGGAGCCCGCTCCGCCGGGTGACGCGCTCGGCAAGCGCATCGTGCTGCTCTACTCGCAAGCCAAACGCGAGCTCGGCCAGTTCGAGTACTATCAGCCGCTGGAGTATTGGAAAAAGCTCCTCCAAGCCGTCAAGGCCGACGTAACGCAGCACGTCTTCGCCTTCTCGAAAATCCCGCCGCGCGAATATCTCGTCGACACGATCGAGCTGCTGTTGCGAACGATGGAAGTCGAGCAGGCCCCCGAGGGATACATCAAGGAGCTCCGCGAGATCGCACGGCGCTCGGACCAGCTGCTGCCCCCGCCGCGCTACGTGCTCGTCGGGGCGGCCCTGGGCGAGTTGGGGGCGCCCAAGTTCACGACGCGCGAGAGCGTGCAGGAAGCACTGCGCGCCTCCAAGCCGAAGGTTCCGGCCCGCACGCCCGCTCCGGAACCGGGGCCGGCGCGGACGCCGCCGCCGAGACCGGCCGAGGCCGCCGCGGTGAGCCTCGATGAAGGCTACGAGTTTCCGCCGGTGCAGGCGCCATCCCAACCCGCCGCCGCGCCCCCGAAGCCTGCGGCCCCGGCGAAGCCTGCGCCCCAGCCTGCGTCCGGAGAATCCGAACCCCCGCCGGCATTCGTCCCGGGGCTGCCGTTTGGGGCACCGCCGCCCCCAGCCACCGCGGCACCCCCCTCGCCGGCTGGTAAAACCGACGCGCCGTTTGGCGCGCCGTTTGCGGTTCCTTCGGCGCCCGAGACGTTCGGGGCGCCGCCGGCCGGCGTTCCGCCGAGTTCGACGTGGTCGTGGGAGCCGCCGGAAGGCGGCGACGAAAGCGAGACCCCGTTTAAACCGACCTAAGGCTTACAGGAGTCCCCGCAGGGCGCGCAGCGCCGCTATCCCGAGGCGCAATGCACGAATGGCTTCCGGGATGCGCATCTCCGCAAGCCCGCGTCCGATATCATCCATCGCGACCTTCGCGCGCCGCGACAGAAGCGCGGCCTCGTTGGCGTCGCGGTCGATCCGTGCCATCGCCCCTGCGAGCCGGTGGGTATCGAAAATGCGTGCCTGGCGCAGCAGCGTGCTCTCCAGATGCCGCTCGAGAGCACCGTGGGCCCGGACGAGCTGCAAGGCTCCGGCCGCCATCAGTCCGACCGCGACGATCGCACACGCGATCGGGAGCCACAAACCGGCGTGAATCACGCGGCCGAGTCGGAGGTCTTGCTGGAGTCGCCGCCGGCGGCGGGCTTCTCGGCGGGCTTTTCGGGCGCCGGCGACTCGGTCTTCGACGCTCCGGAGCTCTTCCGCGAGTCGGTCGCGTAAAATCCGGACCCCTTGAAGACGATCGGCGCCGGATTGAAGACGCGTACGAGCGGGCCCCCGCACGAGGGGCACGGCTCGGAATACGTCTCGTCGAAGCCGTGGCGAACCTCGGCTACCGTGTTGCATTTCGGGCAGCGATAATCGTAGAGCGGCATCGCTAGCAGTATACCCAGAACTAGCAGTCGCGGTCAACGACTGCTAGCAACTACAGGTCGGCCAGGACCGGGTCGTCGCGACGATACTCGACCAGCCCCTTGAAATGCACCAAGCCGTCGTCCAGGGCGGCCGCCAACTTTCGGCCGCGCTTTAAGCTGTCGAGCAAGACGCCGAGCCGCCCGTGATACGCCGGGTAGGCCAGACGAACGTGCACTTTGGAACGCGCCGTCTTGCGCTCGATGCGGAAGTCGAGCCGGCGACGCACGGAGTACGCGCCGACCAGCGACAAGTGAAAGTTTCCGATAAAGCCGTCGACTTCGTAGAGTTGTTCTTCGTCGCCCGGGAGCGTCGATCGAAGAACCACTTCGCTGCCCAACTGCAACGGACGCGACGGATCGGCCATTCGAGCGCTGCGAACGAACGAGAGCCAAACCGGCCACTTTTCAACGGCGCACAGAAGCGCGAACGCCTCTTCGGCGGGGCTGTCGACGTCGAGGCTGGCGCCCAAAGACCGTAGGCCCGGGTACGCGATCGCCATGCTTCCGAATTCGTCGAATCTATCTGTAGTGCCTTTCCCTCGATCTTCCACAAGCAGTTGTGGAAGACTATGCACCGATTCCACCGCTGCCGAAAGCCGTGGCGAACGCGACCAGCAGTTGCACGCCGACCGGCAACGCGGCTTCGTCGATGCGGAACAGCGCGCTGTGTCCGGGATGCGTCGACTGGGCGGCGTCGCTGCGCACGCCCAGGCGCACGTGTAAACCGGGAACGCGTTGGGCGAAGTACGCGAAGTCTTCGCCGCCCATCGTCGGCGGCAGTTGATGCACGCGCACGGTGCTGCGCTCGCGGACGTATTCTGCGAAATCGTTTGCCAGCGCGACGTCGTTGAACACCGGCGGATAACCGCGCACGAGGCGCGTTTCGACCGTGACGCCGTACGCCGTCCCGACCCCGTCGACGATACGCCGGACGCGCGACTCCAACGCATCGCGTATTTCGGCGTCGAGGGCGCGCAACGTTCCGGACAATCGGACCTCGTCGGCGATGACGTTGTTGCGATAGCCGCCCTCGATCGTTCCGATCGTCACGACGACGCTCTTGAGCGGATCGACCTCGCGTGCCGCAATGTTTTGCAGCGCCAAGATCATGGCCGCCGTCGCCGGAATCGGATCGGCTGCCGTGTGCGGGTAGGCTCCGTGACCACCCTTTCCGCGCACCGTCAGATAGAGCTCGTCGGCCGACGCGTTCACCGGTCCCGGCGTGATCGAAATCGCTCCGGGTTCGAGCCGCGGGTCGACGTGCAGCATCGCGATGGCCTCGACCTTCGGGTCGTCCAACGCGCCTTGCGCGATCATGGGCTCGGCTCCGCCGGGCCCTTCTTCGGCCGGTTGAAAGATCAGCACGACCGTTCCGGCCAGCCGTTCGCGCATGCCGGCCAGCACGCGCGCCGCGCCGAGCAGCATCGCAGTGTGCGCGTCGTGTCCGCATGCGTGCATGCGGCCCTCGATCTCCGATGCGTACGAAAGCCCGGTACGCTCGGTGATGGGCAGAGCGTCCATGTCGGCGCGTAACGCCGCGACGCGACCGGGCAGCGCGCCGCGCAGGACGCCGACGACGCCGGTGCCGGCTAGCCGACGATGTTCTACCTCCAGCGCGTCGAGCTCGCGTTCGACCAACGCGGCCGTTTCGTGCTCTTCGAAGCCGAGCTCGGGCCGTCTGTGGATCGACCGGCGCAATTCGACGACGCGAGCCGTCAGCGATTCGCTGGGTTCGACGATCATACGTCTGCTTTCACGCGGCCGCGGAGAAAATCCCCGCGAGCGCGAAGTCACCGCTCCGACGATGATCCCGCCCGACCTCGCGCTCGCACTGCTCATCAACCGCGCCGCCGACGCCTTCCGCAGCGACCCGCCGGCGTACATGACGTACACCGAGCGTATGCACGTCACCGTGCCGTCGCTGGGGCGTTCCCAAGACGTCGACCGTTCGATCGCCGTCCGCCTCGCCGACGATTACGCCGTCATGAAAGATCTGCCCAACGGATCCGAGCGCACCGGTCAAGCCTTTCCGGTGACCGCCTACTTCGACCCGTTTTCCAGCTTTTCGTTCGGCTACTTTGCCAATCTCAAGCGGCTCGACATTCTACTGCAGCCCGGAAAGGTCTGGCAGGTTCCCACGCCGGCGCCCGATCCGAGCGTCGATGCGGTGGTCGCGTACTTCAGCTTTTTCGTTCCGCGGTACGCGCCCGACTCCACCGACGCGGCCGCGCATTTTCTGATCGATCCTACGTCGCGCATCAAAGGCATTTATCCGAGCGACGTCGTCGAAGATCCGCAAACTCATCTGCCGTCGCACGTCGAGCTGCGCGATACCGGTACCGATATGGCGCTCGCGCTCGACTTCAAAGTGGTCGACGGTCACTGGGTGATCGTCCACGGAACGTACTCACAAACGCAGCACGCGGTGTTCATGACGTTCAAGGTCATGGCGGACGTCACGTACGACGACATCGCCTTTCCCTCGCAGGCTCCCGACGCGCGGCTGGCCGGCACGCCGGCTCCTAGCGCGGCGCCCTCGCCTTCGCCGGCGCCGTCGCCGTCGGCGTCGCCGGGACCGGGAGTGAAGAGTGCGGCGGGCGGGGAGCTCGGGAACGTGAAGCGGTCGTAGCGAAACGTCGTCTGCAGGCGGAACCATCCGGGGCGGCGGTACGGCCGAATGGCACCGTCGAGCGTGCCGCCGGTGATCAAATAGTACGGACCGACGTCGCCGAAATTCAACTCTACGTCCAGATCGAACGTTACCGGCGGCCCAGGCACGTGCTGCCGAAACTCCATCGTGCAGAAGCGCAACGTCGACGCATCGATGACCGCGCCGACCAGCGGGTGATCTTGCGGATCGGATTTGGCTACCGTCCAAACGCGCCGCCCGCTCCGGCCGTCGGCACAGCTCGCGTTCCCGCCGTCTTTGAGATCGTAAGCATTTTCATTAATGGCCGTGACGATCGCGACGATCGGCGGCGCGTTCTCCGGCGAGCCTTCACTCGTCGTCCCCGCCGGCGAGGGAGTGGAGCTTGGCGCCACGTCGGCAGTCAAACCGTGGCGTAGCCAGGTGAACGCGCCGCGCCAGGTCGGATCGAAAATCGCCAGATGCGAGACGGTTCGCGTCCCGTCCGCCAGCGTCATCGCCGCCGTCCCGTCCGCCGCGCGGTAGACGACGTCCCACGCTTGCGCCCCCGACGGTCCGTCGAGCACGGATATCTCGGCCCTTCCCAACTCGTCGCGCGAAACCGCCAGGGTCGCATCGCCGGCCGGAACCTGCGTGCGGTACGTAAGATACGCCGGCTCTCGGATGCCCTGCATGGCGGCCAGTGCGGCGCGATACCAATGCGGCGCGTCCTGCTCGGCTGCCGCCGGCCCTGCGCACGCAAGCGCCAGCATCAAAACGCATATAGCGAAACGCCGAGATGCGATGGCGGAGAGGGTGAGATTCGAACTCACGGACATTCCCCCACGCGTCGCGACGCGCGGGGACCCCGAGGGTTCAAAGCCCGCTTCGGCGCTGCGCGCCTGCGCTGATGAGCGTTCCGTGAGTTCGGAACGCCGAGATGCGATGGCGGAGAGGGTGAGATTCGAACTCACGGAACGCTCATCACGTTCGCCCGCTTTCGAGGCGGGTGCCTTCAACCACTCGACCACCTCTCCGCGGCGCCGTGGCGACCGGCCTTATTACGGCGTCGCGGGTTCGATGCCTGCTTCGGCGCCGCGCGCTCGCTTTGCGCGAAAAAAACGCTGCAATTGCTCTGTCGCTTCTTCCTGCATCAGGCCGGCGGTAACGTCGACGCGATGGTTCGTTTTGGACGAACGCAGGATCTCGAACGCGCCGCCGTCGGCGCCGCCTTTCGGATCGGGAGCGGCGTAGACGAGACGGGCGATCCGCGCGGCGATCATCGCGCCGGCGCACATCACGCATGGCTCCTTGGTCACGTAGATCGTCGCGTCCGAGAGACGCCAGGCGCCGAGGCGGCGCGCCGCCTCGCGCAGCAACAGCATCTCGGCGTGCGCGGTCGCATCCGGTCGGCGTTCCTTTTCGTTCTGGGCCTCGAGCACGAGGTCACCGCTGACCAAGACGCCTCCGACGGGGACCTCGCCGGCCTCCGCGGCCGTTTGCGCCAGCTCGAGGGCTCGCCGCATGCAAGCGTCATCGCGCTCGGTCACGCCGGTGCCCCATAGAGGTCGCGCCGCGTCGGCGGGATCTCGACGCGGCCTTCGGCGTCGCGACGGGCGAGTAGCGACTGATACAAGCCGAGTCTTCCGGATCGAAAACCCTGCGCGCTTCCGGCCAAGTACAAACGCCACGCGCGGTAGGCTTGCTCGCCGCCGGCGGCGATCGCCGCAGCCTCGCCGGCTTCCAGATTGGCGACCCAGGCGCGCAGCGTTCGCGTGTAGTGCTCGCGCAGATTCTCGACGTCGCGCACTTCGAAGCCGGACGCTTCCGCGACGCCGAGCGCGTCCGAAATCTGCACCAGCTCCCCGTCCGGAAAGATGAACCTTTCCATGAAGCCGGTGGCTCGGCCGGAACGCAGCCCCGGCGTCTGGTGCGCGATGCCGTGATTCATGAACAAACCGCCGGGCCGAAGCGCCCGGTAGGCGGCGTCGAAATACTCTCGCAGCTTCGAGCGCCCGACGTGCTCGAACATGCCGACGCTGACGATCTTGTCGAATCGCAGGTCGCCGAGCTCGCGGTAGTCGCGCAGTTCCACCGTCGCTCTGTCGGCGACGCCCGCTTCCGCGATGCGCTCCCTCGCGCGCTCGCATTGGACGCTGCTGAGCGTGATCCCCAAGACGTTCGCGCCGAACGATTTGGCCGCCTCAACGACCAGACTTCCCCATCCGCACCCGATGTCGAGCAGGCGTTCCCCCGCGCGCAGGCGCAGCTTGCGGCAGAGATAGCGCAGTTTGGCAACTTGCGCCTCGGCCAGCGTCTCGACGCCGTCGTCGAAGTACGCGCACGAGTACACCAACTCCGGGTCTAAAAACGTACGATAAAACGCCACCGGCAAGTCGTAATGGAAGGCGATGGCCTGGCGGTCTCGCGCGCGCGAGTGCGCGCGTCCGCGCAAGCTCGCTTCGCGCAGCGCCGGCATTTCCGGCTTGGGTAGCCTTCTGAGCCGTCCGAGGATACGAAGGCCGCGCATCGGCGTCAACGCCTCCGACGCGGCGTACAGTTCGTCGACGGCAGCCTCGAGGTCGCCTTCGATCGAGATCAAGCCCGCCGCGAAGGCGCGGCCGGCGGCGAGATCGATCGGCCGAGCGATCGCCGCGCGCAGCGCCGACGGGTCGTTCACCGCGAAGACGAATCTCGGCGGCTGCTCGCGCGCTTCGACGTAGGTGCCGTCCCAGAGGCGAACCGCGAAGTTGCGAACGAACGCCGGTCCGAAGAGCTCGCGAAGTGCGCAAAGCGCGATCTCCTGGTGCTCCTGCGTCGCGGGTGCGCTTTGGACGGCCATTTCCGCTACGTACCCGTTGCGGGCGGCCGCGCGCCCATGGTCGGAACGAACCGGACGCCGTCGCCGAGCGGATCGCGCATGCCGGCGATCGTTCGCGCCTGCTGCCGGATGGCGTCGGCCTTCTGCTCGGCTTGAGGACTGGGATCGGTCATCGCCCGGTCTTCTTTAGCCCGGCCGGCCGGCGTCCCTCGACGAAAAGTGGCGCGCCCGAAGGGATTCGAACCCCTGACCCCTGCCTTCGGAGGGCAGTGCTCTATCCAGCTGAGCTACGGGCGCACGCGGCGGTTAGGTTCGGGGAGCGTCCGGCGACGAGGAGCCCGGGGCGCTTGGGATGTGCTTGAACAAGTCGAGCTTATGGTCGACGAGCGTACGGTAGAACTTGCGCACGCAATCGGGGTGCCCGAAGAAATAGGTGCGCGCGTACGCGAGATCGTCGCCCGAGCTGTCGGGAACGTAGTGCGAGATCTCGATTTCTTCCATCTGGCCGCGATCGACTGGGTGCGGACAGAAATCGCACGGAATGGTGGACATGGAGAACGGTCTTCCTTTGGAACGGCATCGGCCGCCTGCTGCGGCGGCCGATTCTCGTAAAACTTGACTCGGGTAGGATTTGAACCTACGACCAAGGGCTTATGAGTCCCCTGCTCTACCA
>DATJUC010000158.1:0-2180 GCA_035502675.1 Candidatus Acidiferrales bacterium
GCGGCCATCGCGGCGTATTGGCGTTCCGCCGCCTTCGCCTGCGCGATGCGCCGGTCGGCCTCGGCCTGCGACGTCTGCAACTCGGCGCCGATGTTCTTGCCGACGTCGACGTCGGCGATATCGATCGAGACGATCTCGAACGCGGTACCCGCGTCCAGGCCCTTGGCGAGCACGGCCTTGCTGATCCGGTCGGGGTACTCGAGGACTTCCTTATGATCGATGGCCGCGCCGACCGCCGAAACGACGCCCTCGCCGACGCGCGCGATGATCGTCGGCTCGCCCGCGCCGCCCACGTACCGCTCGAGATTGCTGCGGACGGTGATCCGGGCCTTGACGTTGAGCTGAATTCCGTTTTGAGCGACGCCCTGAAAGATCGGCGTTTCGATCACCTTGGGATTCACGGACGTCTGCAGTGCCTCCAGGACGTCGCGACCGGCCAAGTCGATGGCCGCGGCGCGTTGCCACTCCAGCGGAATCTGCGCGCGTTGCGCGGCGATCAGCGCCAGGGTGACGCGTTCGACGTTGCCGCCGGCGAGGAAGTGCGACTGCATCTGGTCGATCGTGAGGTTCAAGCCCGCCTTTCTCGCGCGAACGTAATTCGTGACGATGATGCTGGGCGGGATCCCGATTAGGCGCATGCGGACCAGCGCGACGATGCCGAGCGGAACGCCCGCGGCGATCGTGCGGATCCACAATCCGATCGGAAAGTAGTACCAGAACAAGATGAACGCGATGAAAACGACGACGACCGTGACGATGAACGCCACCCCGGTAATTGCACCCACGTGTTCTACTCCTACGCCCGGTAGTCGGGCAGGGTGACGGCTTCCACGAAAACTCGCGCGCCTTCGACGCGCACGACGCGAATCGGGGTTCCCCGCGCGATGAACTCGCCCTCCGTCAGCACGTCGATTCGTTGATCGTCGATGTTGGCGATGCCGGCGGGCCGCAGGAACGTCCCGGCAGTGCCGAGTTTTCCGAGCAGCGCGCTATGGTCGTCGCTGGTGACGTATTCGGGGCCCTGCGAGGACGCCAGGGCCAGCCGTGCCGCCCACGCGTTCTGCGGGACCGCGCGCGTGAAGAGCGTGAAGCAGATGGCGGTCAGTACGATCGCGGTCGCAAGCGTCTCGACGGCTACGAACAGGAACGGCAGTCCGAACGCCAGGATCGCGGCCGCCACGAGGCAGACGCCGCCGGCTATTCCGGGGATTCCGTGACCCGGTACGACGTGCAGCTCCCAGAGGATTCCACCCAGCCCGAGCAGCGCGAGCGCGATCACGGCGCCGTTCGAAAATCCGGCATAGACGTGGCTCCCGAAGAAGAGCGCCAGCGCGAGCACGCCCACCGTCCCGGCGACGCCGTGCAGCGTTTGCATCTCGATCAGCAATCCGAGCATCCCGAGTGCCAGCAGCAATCCGCTGACGATCGGAATGGTGGCAAAGCGCGCCAGCCGCTCGCCGAGGCTATAGGTTTCCGCAACCCGCGGCGCGCCGGCCAGATGCGATTGCGCGAGCGCATCGTCGAGCGTCGGCGCGATTCCGTCGGCGATTCCGGCGCGAACCGCTTCGTCGGCGTCGAGCGTCAGAACCGTCCCGGTCGCCTTGTATTGCGGAAGATCGACCGAGTCGTCGACGATCGCCGCCGCGACGTGCGGATCGCGGTGGTTGCGCGACGCCGTCGCTTCGAACTCGCTTCGCAGCTCGGAAACGTATTGCGGATCGGCGGCCGCCGCCCGCGCCGCACCGATCGAGGCCGCCGGTGCCATCACGATGCGGTTGGCCGCAAGCGCGATCAAAGCCGCCGCAGAGTACGCTCGCGGATCTACGTACGCAACGACCGGCTCGTGGGCGCTCAGAAGCGCGTCGCGCATTTCTTGCGCCGCCGGCAGCAGGCCGCCGTTGCTGTCGACGTCGAGGACGATTGCGCGAGCGTCTCCCGCGTTGGCGCGCTCGACCGCGCGCGCGACCAAATGCGCCATGCCGTCGTCAACGGTTCCGTGGATCGGGACTACCAGGACGGGGGGCGTATCGGCCAGCGCCGTGGCTGCCAACCCGGCTCCCCCGCAGACGAGCAGCGCCAACCAGAGTCCAGCCCGCACGCGTCGCATACCCATGACGCTTGCTACCGCCGGAGCGTGCGAAAGTTGCGCGCGGACCGCCTAGCCTCCGGCCAGCTCCTCG
>DATJUC010000159.1:0-6361 GCA_035502675.1 Candidatus Acidiferrales bacterium
ACGACCGCCACATCGTGCGCGTCGAACCGGAAGAGAGCTACGCCGCCAACTGCGTGCGCGTCAACGATGCCGTGCTCGTTCCGGACGGCTTTCCCGGGCTCGCCCGCCGGCTGGAAGCTCTGGGATACGCAACCATCGCCCTCGACGTCTCGGAGTTTCGCAAGCTCGACGGCGGATTGAGCTGCCTTTCGCTGCGGTTTTGACGATGGCGGTCCGCAAACCGTGATTCTCTCGTTCGTGCTCGCCGCGTCACTTGCCGTGACGCCACAAGAGTCGCGCGCGATCGACGAACTCGCGCGCAAGGTGATGCACGACCAGCACCTTCCCGGGTTGAGCCTCGCCGTCGCTCTCAACGGGCGAACCCTGTACGCTCGCGGATATGGAGAGCGCAACGTCGCTCGCGAAGAGCCGGCCGGCGCTCGAACCATCTACAACATCGGGTCGGTCACCAAGCAGTTCACCGCCGCCGCGATCCTGCTTCTCCAGCAGGAAGGTAAGCTCCACGTCGACGATCGCCTCCCCAGGTACTTCCCGCATTACGCTCAAGCCTCGCGGATGACGCTGCGCAACCTCTTGAATCATACCTCGGGCATTCCCGACTACGTCGACGTCCCAGATCTCCCGCATCGCGCAACGGCCATGCGGTTCTTTCGTTTCGTCGAAGACGAGCCGCTCGATTTTAAACCGGGGACGCGCTTCGAATACTCCAACACCAACTATCTTCTGCTCGGCAAGATCGTAGAAAAAGTATCGGGCGAGTCGTACGGCGATTTCGTCTCGCGCTACTTTTTCCAGCCGCTCGGTATGAGATCGAGCTATACGCGTATCGTACCTCGAGCGCTCGCCCGGGGTGCGATGGGTTACACCTACGACGGCGGGAGCGTCGTCGATCAGCCGGCAACCGTCGACGACATCGGGTACGGAGACGGAACCATCGACTCGAGCGCACTCGATCTCGTTCGTTGGGACGCAGCACTCGACGGCGGCCGCGTGGTCGATGCGGCGTCGTGGACCGAAATGACGACGCCGCCGAAGGCCGATTACGAGCCGGCCGGCGGCTACGGTTTCGGACTCCAAGTCGGAACCATTTACGGAAGGCGAACGATCGAGCACTCCGGCGACAATCCGGGTTTCATCACGCTCAACGCAACCGTTCCCTCCGAGGGCTTCGAGATCGCCATCCTTGCCAATAGCGACAACTTCTCACCCGATTGGCTATTTCATCGCATTTACGCCCTGCTGGAGCGTCCGACGCGCGCACAGATCGCGCTGCAGAACGCACCCGTGGCGGGAGAGGATCCCGCGATCACCGCCCTCGCTCGCGAATGGCTGCACCGCCTGCAAACCGGGCAGATCGACGCGACCGCGCTCGCGCCGTCGTTTGCCCGGCAGCTGACGCACGCGGCTGCGCGCGAAATGGCCGGCGATCTATCGCGGTTCGGCAAGCCGCGTGCGTTCGTCTACGAGGGAATGGAGTATCGCGCCCGGGTTTTCGGCTATTCGTACGAGGTGCGCTTCGACGACGCGATCTTCTCCCTGGACGTCGTGCTGAACGTATCCGGTCAAATCGTCGGTTTAGGTCTCGACCGCGAAGACTAGCCTTCGGGTAGAAAGCACTTCAGGCAAAAAACGCTTCCGCCGCCTTTTTCGAACTCCGACGTGTCGACGACGAACGGCTGCAATCCCTCGCGGCGCAACGGCGCCTCGAGTGCCGGCGGTATATAGGCCGCAATGAAGCGGTTGGCGACGGCGGCGCCGTTACAGACGAAACGAAGCGCGTCTTCGCGCGAAACTTCGTAAAGGCGGGGCCACGCCGCGCGCAGTGTATCGCGAGCCTTTTCCGAAAAAGCGCCCGGATAATAGAGCGCCGCTTCGGCGCCGAGCGTCGCAAAACAGGTGTCGAGGTGATAGAACGTCTCGTCGGCCAAGTCGAGCGGAACGACCTCGATCGACTCGCGCGACATCGCTCGCGCGAAACGCTCGACACCCGTGCGCGACGAACGAAACCCGTATCCTGCCCAAACGCGCGAACGGCCGGGCTGCCAAACCAGGTCGCCGTGGCCTTCCAGATATTCGTCACCTTCGAGTGCGAGATCCACGACCGCAAACCCGTGCGCCTCGAACCACGCGACGTAATAGGGAACTTCCCTGGCGCGCGAGGCGAATCGCATTCGGCTCGGAACGACGAAGCGGCGCGTACGGCTGCCGGCGCCGACGAACGCCAAGTTCGCCGCGAACGTCATGTCCTCGAGATCCGCGACCGGCTCGATCTCCAGCGGCTCGACACCCGCCGCGGCAAACGCGTCGTGCAAAGCCGTCCATTGCGCCAGCGCACGCTGCGGATCGACCGTCGCCGCGCCCCGCATGAACGGATTTTTCACGTCGCGCACCGTGTAGTAGGTGGGCCGGCACATCAGGACCCTCACCCGCAGATTCTACGAGGCCGGATTCCGAATCGCATTGTCTTTTCGACCGCCGTCGTCTCGAGCACGGTTGGTAGCTTCGCTTTCAGAAGCGATTCCTAAAGGCTTCACATTTCAATAATATCCTTTCATTTATCATGGTATGCCCCATCTAACTCGATATTTGGAATAATATTGCTCGAGCTCGGCGGGGTCCGGCGACGCCGCGCGTAAAATGTGGAGTTCGACCTGGAGACTGCGCTTTTGTCGATCGAACCGGCCCTAGCCCGGCGTGCCCGTCCCGTCCTTCCGCCGGCCCATCTGCCGACGGGTGATGCAATATCGTTCGACTCCGGATATGCGTCGCCGGAAGCGTTTCCGGATTTAGGCGCCGCGGCGACTCGAGCGCTGGGCCTGCGCCGCACCGTTTCGCTGCAGTACGGGCCGACGCTCGGGCTGTCGGAAATGCGCGAGTGGATCGCCGGGTTCGCTCGTCGGGACGGCGCCGCCGTCACCGCGGACGAAGTCCTCGTCGTCAACGGCGCCAAGCAGGGGTTGGATTTGGTTTGCCGGTTGCTCCTTGACGAAGGCGACCCCATCGTCGTTACCGCGCCCACGTATTTTACGGCGATTCCGATCTTTCGCAGTTTCGGCGTCGAGTTCGTCGAGATTCCGCAGGATCCCGAGGGCCTCGACGTCGCGGCGCTCGCGAGCGCGCTGACGCGGCGCGATCGCGACGGGCTGGCGCCGCCGAAGCTGATTTACGACGTCCCCGACTTCCATAATCCGACCGGCATCACGATGTCGCGCGCTCGCCGCGAGGCACTTCTCGAGCTCGCAGCCGATCGCGGAATTCCGGTGGTCGAAGACACACCCTACCGCGCGCTGCGCTATGCCGGAGAGCCGCTCCCGACCCTCAAGGCGCTGGCCGGCCCAAACCGCCTGGTCTTCGGACTGGGAACGTTTTCGAAGCTGCTCGCGCCCGGACTTCGCCTGGGGTGGGTGGCGGCGCCCGAAGATCTCGTCGCGCGCTTGGCGCGTCTCAAGAGCGACGGGGGCACGTCCCCGCTGGCACAAGAGATCGCGCTCGAATACTTTCGCGAGGGCCGGCTGGAGCAGCACCTCGCTCGCGTGCGATCGTTCTACCGTTCGCAACGCGATCGCGCGGCGCGGGCCATTGCCGCCCGATTGCCCGAAGCGGGCTTCACAATGCCCGAGGGGGGATACTATCTCTGGCTTTCGTTTCCCGACGCGATCGATACCGTCGAACTGGCCGTACGCGCGCACGAACGGGGCGTGTCGGTCATCGCGGGTGAAGCGTTCTACGCCGCCGAGGGCCCGGGATCGGCGCGCGCCCGCGGGCTCCCCCGGCGGTACGTACGCGTCGCTTACAGCCACGCCGAGCCCGCTGAGATCGACGAAGGAGTAAACCGCCTCGCGGCAGCGTATCGTTCGATGAGGTAGTGTTTGCGCGGTCCCTTTTTCGTACGGCAGTCTATGCGGTCGCACTCGCGACCGCTTCTTGCGCGCGTCACACCGCGGGGGTCGCGGCCGACGGCTCTCTGACGATCGGACAGCAGCAAGAACCGATGTCGCTCAATCCGGCTTTCGAAAACGGCCAGCGCTCGACCCAATGGGGCGAGCTGCTATTTTCCTACCTCGTCAAGTACGACGATCGCGGACGGATGATCGGCGACGTTGCGGAACGCGTGCCGACGGTAAGAAACGGCGGTATCAGCCGGGACGGATTGACGATTACCTATCGCCTGCGTGCCGGCGTCCGCTTCGCCGACGGCGTCGCGCTGACGGCCCGCGACTGCGTGTGGTCGATCGACGCCATTCGCAATCCCGCCAACAACGTTCAGACGCGCTACGGGTACGATCGCGTCGTCCGGGCCAGCGCTCCGAACGATCGCACGCTGGTACTCCGGCTGGCCCATCCGTTCGCGCCGATCCTGTCGCTGGTGCTCGCGCCGCAAGGGTATCCGATCTTCCCGGCGCACGCGTTGCGGCGCTATCCGGATTTCAATCATCTCGATTTCAATTCGCGGCCCTTGGGCTCCGGCCCATACGTAGTCGATCGCTGGCTGCGCGGCGACCGCGTCGAAATGCACGCCAATCCTTACTATTTCGGCGGCGCGCCGCGGATCCGCAAGCTCACCGTACGCTTCATTCCCGATCCGCAAGAAGCCGCCAACCAGCTCGCCACCGGCGAAATCCAAGGATATTTCAACGAACAAGACTACTCGCAGTATCCCGCGCTGCGAGCGCTGCAAGGATACCGCGTCCTCGACAAACCCGTCAGCGCCGTCGGCGCGATCATCTTCAACACCCAAAGCCCGCTCTCGAGCGACCCGCGCGTGCGCCGCGCGCTGGCCGAATCGCTCGACGTCGAGCGTCTCGTCGCAACGGCCTACCGCGGCGCCCTCGTGGGCCGCCACGCCGCGCGGGGACTCTTTCTTTGGGCGTACGACCCGCACGCCTACCCCGACGTCCCGTTCGATCCGGTCGCCGCACGGCGATTGCTCGACGCGTCGGGCTGGGCCGTCGGTCGCGACGGCATTCGGCGCAAGGACGGCCGCGCGCTCGCGCTGCTGCTGGTCATCCAAGCCGGCGTACTCGGCGAGTCGATCGTCGCCAACGAGATGGCTGCGAACGCGCAAGCCGTCGGAGCTCGGATCTCGATCAAGCAGTTCAACGTGACGCAGTTCGCCGCGCCCGCCGACCTCGGCGGCCCGGTTTACGGCGGTAAATTCGATCTCGCGCTCTATTCGTTCGTCAACGGCGACGATCCGGATACGACCGATCAGTTCGCCTGCGATCGCGTTCCGCCGCACGGCTATAACAAATCGCGCATCTGCGATCGTTCTCTGGACGCGCTGCTGAAAGCCGGCCGCCGCACGTACGACGTATCCCGGCGAAAGGCGATCTACTCCCGCCTTCAGGCGTTACTCTACCGGCTCGAGCCGATCGTTCCGATCTACCAGCGGCGCGAACTGGACGTCTTCACGGATCGCCTCGCCGGACCGATGGGCTCGATCGACAGCGTCTTCTGGAACGTCGCGCGCTGGCGCTTCCGCTAGCGGCGCTTGCGGCCGGCCGCGCGGCGAGGCTCCGGCGGCGGCTCTTCGCCTTCGATCGGAAGCGGCGTCGTCTCGGCGCCTTTTACGACTTCGAGCAGCACGCTCGACTGAATTCCGACCACGCCCGAAACGTTGTAGAGCACGCCGAACAAGAAGCGTGAGTACTCGTTGAGATCGGCAGCGACGATTTGCAGTAGAACGCCCTGCTCGCCGGTTAGGATGTAACACGCGACGACTTGCGGCAGGCGCCGGATCTCGTCGCGCAGCGTCTTGGCCTTCGGCCACTCGACTTGCAGTCGCGCGAAGGCCGTTACTCCCAAGCCGATTGCTCGCGCATCGAGCACCGCGCGATACGCCAGGATAAAGCCTTGCTTCTCAAGCCGGCGTACGCGCCGCAAGCAGGGCGAAGGCGACAGCCCGACCGCGGCCGCCAGGTCGGCATTGGATAGACGACTATTGCGCTGGAGAAGCGCCAAGATTCGGCGGTCGGTGGTATCGAGCGCTGGTATTGACATGAACCATCTCCATTAGGTTGTTTTTTGGTATGAAATTGCTGGAGCCTTCGGAGGACTTCAAAGCCACCCCGTGGGACGCCTCTATGCAGTCGATCATGCCAGCTTTTTGCTTTTCTGAGAACGCTTGAGGCCGATGATACGCAGATTGAAGTATTCCGTGCCGATCCTTTTGGCACTCGTGACGATCCTGGCGCTCTTGCCCCACGCCAGCTGGGCCGCGACGACCGCGAACGTGGCCGGCACCTTGCGGGACAGCGACGGAAGGCCGGTCGCCGGCGCCACGGTCGTCCTGCAAGGGCCGGTGGCGCGCAAAACGACCAGCGACGCGCACGGCGCGTTCCGCTTCGATACCGTCCCGGCC
>DATJUC010000160.1:0-8412 GCA_035502675.1 Candidatus Acidiferrales bacterium
GCCTGCAAGTTGGGCGACGACGTAGGCTGGGACTTCGTGCCAGGGCAGCCCGCCTCGGAGTGCGTCTGATAACGACACCGCAGGATTGAAGTGAGCGCCGCTGACCGGCCCGAGGGCGAGAATGAGCGCCATGAGAACTCCGCCGGTGGCCAGGGCGTTGGCGAGAAGCGCGATTGCGGTATTTCCGCCGGCGAGGTTCTGCGCCATGATTCCGGAGCCGACGACGCCGGCCAGGAGGAACGCCGTGCCGAGAGCCTCCGCGGCCGCTCGTCGAAACAAGCTCATGTCCAGAGCTTCTCCATGGCCACGACGTCCACGAGACGGCCGTCGAGTTCGCCGTGCGACTTGAAGACGCCCACTTCGTCGAATCCGCACGACGCGTACAACCGCTTTCCCGCCAGGTTCTCGTTCAAAGCGTGGAGCACCATCTTCCGGAACTCCGCGCGTGCGGATCCGTCGATTGCAGCGAGCAGCGCCTTTCCAATTCCGCGACCGCGGCGATCTCGCGCCACGTACACCGAGAGATCGGCGATTGCCGCATGGGCGCAGCGCTGCGAAAACCGATTGAGCGAGGCCCAACCTACGACGCCTCGTTCGTCGGCGGCGACGAACACCGCGTAGCGGTCGTCGTGCTGATGCCACCAATCCAACATCTTCGCGGCATCGTACGCGTCGGTTTCGAGCGTCGCGCAGCGGTCCTCGATACCTTGATTGTAGATCTCGCGGATCGACTCCAGATCGGCCGGAACCGCGCGCCGAACGGTCACACGTTCGAGCAGCACGCCGCCTCTACGCTCTCTTCGGCGGTATCTGCGTGAACCGTATAGACCTCCCACGGCCGGCCATCGGGATCGACCGCCCACACTTTGGTTTGGTTGGCGTAGCAGCAGATCTCTTCGCGCTCGATCGAGGCCACCAGTCCTCGGGCGTCGAGGCGCGAGATGGCGCGCTCCACCTCGGCCGCGTCGTCGACGCAAATTCCATAGTGAGCGCCGGAGCCCAGTGGCGCGGATTCGCGAAGGTCGAGAGCGAGCTCCAGGGCCGGCCGTTCGGTGACGAAGAGCGCGTAATCCTCGAAGACCTTGGCCGGCGCGGCATCGAGAAGGGTCGAATAGAATGCGACGCTGCGCTCGAGATCGGCCGTCGCCAGGTTCAGGTGAATCTTCATGCTCGGGCTTTCCGATCGAAAGCGATCGTCGCAGCCGCGCGCGCACGCTTGAGCGCGCCTTCGGCAAGGGTGTAGTAGACCCACGTTCCGCGGCGCTCGCACGTCACCAGCCCGGCCTCGCGCAGGATACGTAAGTGGTGCGACACGGTCGGTTGGTTGAGCGGCAGCTCGTCGGTAAACTCGCAGACGCACACTTCATCCTTCGCCGCGGCGAGTACGGCCAGAATCCGCAGGCGGTGCGGGTCGGCGAGGGCCTTCAAGAGCGCAGCTTCGATAGTGAAGGGATTCGCTTCGGCGCCCGGACGGCGCGCCAACTGCATCGACATGCGTCGATGTTACGAGCTGTATCGAGGTTTGTCAATACTGACTGAAATCAGCGCTGCAGATGCGGTTCCTTGACGTCGGCGGTCGTTTGCGCGCCTCGTTCGATCGCTTCGTACCATAGGTGAGCCAACGCATCGTATCCTTGCGGACCGGCGATGGGATGGATGCCGTCGGGGAAGTGCTTGAGGTCGCGCGGCAGCACGCCGAAGAATCCGGGCGCGTACGAGATGGCTCGGCCCTCGCGGGAATATTTCGAAACCAGTCCCGCCAGGCTTGGATGTGCTCCCGAGTCGCACGTACTTCTGCCGGTATCGAAGCGCTCGACGTAGCACGGGTCGACCTTCGGGCTGTTGACGATCGCGCCCAGGATGACGTGCACGCGAGGCGCGGTTTGAAAGATCTCGCCCAGCAGCAAGTCCATACTCTGGACCATCGTGTCGACGGAATAGGTGCCGCCGGACCCTTCGTACCGAAGGAAATCGTTCGTGCCCAGCATGAGCAGAATGACGTCGGGATGCGTCCGCTCGATCGCCGCTCTCACCAGCGACCCGTAGAGCTGCCCCGGCGCCCCGGGGCTGGTTGCGCGAATCACGTATCCCGGATAGCCGTCGTGATCCGGATCGGTCAGACCGGGCGAAAAGTCGGTGCGCGACCCCACCAAAACGGCGCGGTGCGGTGCCACGGCGAGCAGCTGTTCTAGAAGTTTACGATATCCGCCGCTCGGCTCGCCGCCGTTCCCGACGATGCCGGCGGTAATCGAGTCGCCCAGCGGCAGAACGCGCAGCGGCCGGTTCTGCGCCGCGGTTACCGGCAAAGGGAACGCCCAGCTGCTCAACGCGCAAACAGCTGCGGCAAGACACAAGAGTGCGCGCATTGACCGTAGGCTTCGGCGGCCGGCGCCGTCTTCATTTCAGGCGGCTCTGCGGTCAGTAACCTCCCCATCGGGCAAGCTGTGCGGACGGCCGGCGCGCCCCCGCAGTCGCGACGGCAACTCCAGGATGGGACGCTCGAGCGCGTAGGTCACCGCGACGGCGATGGCGAGCGCGGCTGCCACGGCGAGCCACGACGGCATGCCGCTTTGGTTGCCGAAGGCGAGCACTTCGAGGTGCCAGAGGTACAGATTGTACGACACGATCCCGAGGAACGTGAGCGCCGGATTTGCCAGCACCCTTAGAATGGCCGGCGATGCCAGCGTCGTGGCGGAGACGAGCGCGAAGAGCAGAACCGCGACGAACCAGCGCGACTGCGTCTGCCAAGCGAAGAACGCGCCGGTATCGTTCATCGCCGGCGACTGCGCGAGCACGGTGCAGCCCCACGCAGCCGTTGCCAGCGCCGCCAGCGCGACGATCGATGGAACGTGCTTCGCCGCGGGGTGCCACGTGCGACGCCGATACCATGCTACGAAATACGCCGCCAGAATCCCCGCGGCGAAGACGTCTAAGAATGCGGCGAGCTGATTGACCCAAAAAAACGTCGTGTCGGCGTGCACGGCCGCCAGTACCGCGCGAAAGCCGTTGGCAAAACCGCCGGCCAGCAGCGCGCCCAGCCACGGCCGCGCGACGAACAGGCCCGCCAGCAGCGGAAAGATTGCGTAAAACTGCACTTCGATACCGATCGTCCACAGCGGACCGCTGATCGACTGGAACTGTTGAGCGAATAAGGGATGGAGGAAGGTGAGGTGTGCCGCCAAGGACGCCAGAATCCCGTTCGCACCATCGCGATGCACGTATGCGATCGTGAATACGGCCAGTGCTAGAAGATACGACGGGACGATCTTCAACGATCGCTTTGCGAAGTACGACTTGAGCGTTGGTGCCGTGCCGTCGCCGAAGCGTGCGCGAGCGTAGGGATAGAACAAGCAGAAGCCGCTCAAGGCGAAAAACAAATCGACGCCCAAGAAGCCGACGCGCGAAACGACTCCCAAATCGACGCCATAGACCAGCCAAACGTGATAGATGACGACGAGCGCGATGGCGATGCCGCGCAGTCCATCGATGCTCTGCAGGCGAAAAGGCGTAGCAGCGGGCTCCACGCGCTCGTTTGTTCCCCCGGCGCGCGCGGCTCACGCCAGACGCCTGCCCGCCCGCTGCCACGCCAAGGGCGGGAGCGTCGACGGCTGCTTACCGGACGGAGCTAGGCCGTTCCATACTGCTGGTCGCTGACCGGTTCCATCCAATCGACAGCCTTGCCGTCGAGCTTCTCGAGGATGGCAATATGCGTCATGGCGGTGCTCGGCGCGGCGCCGTGCCAATGTTTCTCTCCCGACTCGATACAGACGACGTCGCCCGGGCGAATCTCTTCGATCGGTCCACCCCAGCGCTGCACGCGGCCGCATCCTGCCGTGACGATCAGCGTCTGCCCCAACGGGTGCGTGTGCCAGAAGGTCCGAGCGCACGGCTCGAACGTGACGTTCACTGCCGTGACGCGCGCCGGATCGCTTCGATCGAAGAGCGGATCGACGCGAACGCTTCCGGTAAAGGTTTCTGCCGGACCGCGCGACGACGGCTGCGAGCCAATACGGTTGATTTCCATTGCGATCTAGCTGACCGCGAGCACGACTTTTATCGCGCGTCGATCGTCCATGGCTGCATATCCTTCCGCCACTCTGCTGAGCGGCAGCGCTAGGTCGAGAACCGGTGAAGGATCGATGTGGCCGGTCTCGAGGCCCGAAATGAGCTGGGGGAGATACTGGCGCACCGGTGCGGGCCCGCCGCGCAAGGTGACGTGATTGTAAAACATGGTTTCCATCGGGACCTTGTCCGCGTGCGGAACGCCGACGAAGCCTACCGTCCCTCCGGGCCGCGCGACGCTAACGGCGAGGTCCAGGCTTTCTTGATTGCCGACGGCCTCGACGACGTGCGGCGCGCCGCCCTGGGTGAGATCGACGATCTGCTCCCGCGCTTGCGGGTCGTTTGAATCGAAGGCGTGCGTCGCTCCGAAGCGCTTGGCGAGCTCCAGGCGTTTTGCGTTGTGTCCGACGGCGATAATTCGTTCGGCTCCGAGGATCTTCGATGCAGACAGGACGGCACAAAGTCCGACCGCACCGTCGCCGACGACGACCACCGTCGAATGCGGCTTCGTCTCGGCGGCGACGGCTCCATAGTGACCGGTCCCCATGACGTCGCACAGGGTGACGCTCGCGTTCAATTTACCTTCGTCGCTCGCGATGGCGTCCGGCATCTTAACGAGCGTTCCGTCCGCGTACGGCACGCGGACCAGCTCGGCTTGTCCCCCATTCTTTTCTTCACCTCCGAAGAAGCCGACGTGAACGCACGACGTTTGCAATCCGTCGCGGCAGAATTCGCACGTGCCGTCGCTCCATGCGAAGGGTGCGATCACTGCGTCGCCGCGCCGAACGTCTCGAACCTCGGAGCCGACCTCCTCTACGATCCTTACGAACTCGTGGCCGGTGAGATTTCCAACGGCCGGCTTCGTGACGCCGCGGTAGAACCAAAGATCCGATCCGCAAATTGCGGCTCGCGTAACGCGAACGATCGCGTCGCGACCGTCCTGGATGCGAGGATCGGGAACGCTCTCGACTCGAACGTCCCCGGGCCCGTGATAAACTGTGGCTTTCATACAGATAACTCTACCCTGGCCCGGACACCTGAGTAAGACACGAGCCAAACGTACCTCTGGCAGTATAAGGATGAGTAACAAAGGGACCGCCACCAAGGGCTTCGTCGGTTCTCGAGGACGCAGGCTGGGCTTCGTCGCCGACCAAGCCACCGTGCCGTTTCGCTCGCCCATCGTCGCGAATCGGTCGGCCTAGAGCGCGATTGGCCCGGGTTAGCGATCTCACGATTCGGCTAGGTGAAAAACTAAATAAACAGGTCCGGATATTTTTCAATATCCGGACCACTACTGGTTGCGAGGGTCAGGTTCAAAAACTCGTTTTCGACCAGAAAGCTGGCCGGCCAGCGTCGTGCTGATCAAGAAACTACTTCAAGCAGCGCCCGCGGCGGCCAGGTCACATCGGGCTCTTGAGGAACGCTGCGCAGGTATGGCGGGTTCTCTTAGCCGCGCGCTTGGAGTCCTTTTGACCGTTCTAGGATTCACAGCCACGCGTTTGATCGTCCCGGTCGCAGCCGCTGAACCTTTTGGGCGCGTTACATTCACAATGCCGGCCTCCTGTGTTATGGATACGGGCCGCAAGCCTATCCGAAGCCTTTCGTACTACTTGAATTTCCGGGGCGACAGCGTGCCGGTTTCTTTTGATTACAACGGCGAAACGATTACTTGGGCAGCGTCGTTGGCGCCCGGCATATATTTCTATCAGTTTTACGGATGGGCTGCGCCGGTGAGCGAGGATCCATCTCAAGGTTTTTGTAGCAGCGATACCCAGACGATCGTGGTCTTGCCTGAGGACACGATACACGTAACTGTCGACATGCGAAACTCAATGGGTGTCCTTGACGATATCGTCCGCTCACCGGTTGTTTTCGGGACGGCTCCGGGGGATGTTCGCGTCCAACTATTATCGTTCAAAGCCGCGCCGCCATGCGGCTCTATTGTTTCGACGCAGAGTTCGTCGACAATCCCAGTTCAGCGTGATTCCGTTGGCTACTGGTCGCAGGGTTCTGGGCCAGCGATGGCGCTCGAAGTACAGCGGGGCTCGCAAGCGAGGTATGTTCGGATTGAGTATAAGTATTGGGCAGGGCACGTCCACGTCCACTACGTGAAACCGCTACGTTTTGACGTTACCCCCGCGCTCATGCGCAGCGCGCTCGCCGGGCGGCCCGACACGCTGCTCTGCCTATAGGCGCCACACGCCGAACAGGTCAAGAAAGCAATTAAAGCAGGTCCAGAAACGTTGCCGTTTCTGGACCTGTACAGGTTGCGGGGGATGGATTTGAACCATCGACCTTCGGGTTATGAGCCCGACGAGCTACCGGACTGCTCCACCCCGCGTCGAGGACAACCATAATACTACGGTCGGGGTTGCGGCCCTGCAACGCCAGGGGTCGCACGGTGGCCGGGCGCCGGTTAGCGAATGGGCCGGGCATGGCCGGACGAGCGACCACGATTCCGAAAATCCACCTGCACTGCCACCTGGAAGGCAGCCTGCGGGGTTCCACCTTCGTGGATCTCGCCGCCAAGCATGGGGTGCCGCTGCGCTACCATCCCGCCCGCAGCGAGGGGGGCGCGTTCCTCGACGAACCGGCCGAGCCGGTCGACCCCAAGGACCCCTACCGCTTTAAGGACTTCCAGGAGTTCTTGCTGGCCTTTGCCGCGGCCAGCCGCGCCTTGCAAGACCCCGAGGACTACGCTCGGTTGGCGCGCGAGTTCGTGGAGGACGCCCTCGAGCAAAACGTGGTTTACGGCGAGCTCTTCATCTCACCGTCGGTCTGGACGTTCTTTCATCGCGACCTCGACGTCCGCGCAACGCTTGCCGCGATCGTGCACGAGTTGCGGGCCGCGCGGCCGCGCGCGCACTTTTCGCTGATCGTTGACCTCACGCGAAACTTCGGCCCGGAGCGCGCGATGGACACCGCCCGCTTGGCGGCAGGGCTCACCGATCTCGACGTGATCGGCGTCGGTCTGGGCGGCGACGAGGCACGGTTCCCGGCCGAGCTCTTCGAGGCACCTTTCGCCTTCGCACGGGCACAGGGCTTGCACGTCGTGGCGCACGCCGGCGAAGCAGCCGGCGCGCCCAGCGTTCGCAACGCCGTGGAAGTCCTGGCCGCCGAGCGCATCGGCCACGGCATCGCGGCGCTCCAGGACGAGAGCGTCGTCGACTTGCTCGCGGATCGCGCGATTCCGGTCGAAGTCTGCCCGACCTCCAACGTGCTCACCGGCGCGGCGCTGGAAGAAGGTCACGCGTTCGAGGAGTTCGATCGCGCCGGCTGCATCGTGATCGTCGATGCCGACGATCCGTCGATGTTTCACACGTCCATCGAGCGCGAGTACGCAATCGTCGAGCAGAGCGCGGGCAGTGCGATGCTGGAACGCTTCGTTCGCAATGCCGTCGACGCGAGTTTTGCCGCCGGCGACGTCAAACGAGCGCTGCGCCAACGCCTGAGCGCGGAGAGCGCGGGCGGCCGTCGAAGTGAGAGCGAGCATGTCCGGGCATAGCCATTTTGCCGAATCGATCGAGGAATATCTCGAGGCGGTCTACCGTCTGGAACGCGAAGGCCCCGGCGTGACGACCTCCGGGTTGGCGTCGTCGCTCGGCGTGGCGCCGGCTTCGGTCTCGGGCATGCTCAAGAAGCTCGACAAGGACGGTTACGTCGAGTATGTCGCGCGCGGCGAAGTAAAGCTGACCCGCAAGGGACTGCAGATCGCGGTCAACGTGCTGCGCCGGCATCGGCTGGCCGAACGCCTGCTGACCGACGTGCTCGGCATGCCGTGGGACGAAGTTCACTCCGAGGCCTGCATGCTCGAGCACGCCATCTCGCAGCGCGTCGAAGACCGCCTGGTCGCGCTTCTCGGCGACCCGCAGACCTGCCCGCACGGGCAACCGATTCCGCCGGCCGATTTGAGCGATCCCGTGCGCACCGGCGTGCCGCTCGCGCAAATCGAGGAAGGGGAGCGCGCCGTGGTGAGCGGCGTCAGCGAAGAGATCCCCGAGATGTTGCGGTATCTGGGCGAAGTCGGCTTGCGGCCGGGCACGCAAGTCCGCGTCGTCGAGAAAGCGCCGTTGGGTGGACCGCTGACGATCGAATTGGGCGACCGCCAGCATGCCATTTCGCTCGAGCTCGCGCGCATGGTGATGGTCGCCGGCAACGCTCCCGCATGATTACCCGATTCCTCATTTTGCTCAACGTCATCGGCTATCTCTGGGAGATCCGCGTCGCCGGACCGGGGATGCTCGGATTGATGGGCGGCGGCGACATCCAGCGCGTCTTACAGGAAGGCGCGTTGATTCCGGTTGCGGTGCTCCAGGATCATCAGTGGTGGCGGATCGTGAGCGGCGCGTT
>DATJUC010000161.1:0-8811 GCA_035502675.1 Candidatus Acidiferrales bacterium
GTCGGCACCCGGGTGACCGGCTCCGTCCGTTTCGAGGCCTGACTACTAATAGTTTAGTTGACACCCGGCCGCGTTTGCATTATTATCTACTAACTTGTTAGTAGTTCGTCCGCGAGGGACCCGTGCCGAAAAAGAAAACCAAACCGCTGACCAAAGCCGAGCTGCGCATCATGGAAGTGCTCTGGGGCAAGCGCAACGCGACCGTCGCCGACGTCGTTTCGGCGCTTCCCAAGCCCCCGCTGGCGTACACGACGGTGCTCACGATGCTGCGCATCCTCGAGCAGAAAGGCATCGTAGCCCGCGCGATCGACGGCCGCGCTCACGTCTACCGGCCGCTGATCGAACGCGACGAAGCCGCATCCTCGGCGCTGCGCGACGTCCTGGGATCGTTCTTCTCCGATCGTAAGACGGCGCTCGCCGTGCGATTGATGGCGGAGGAGAAGCCCTCTCACGACGAGCTCGCGTCGATCAAAGCGTTGATCGCCAAATACGAGGAAGAGCGCCGATGACTCCGCTCGTCGAATTCGCGGTCCGCTTCGTAGCGACGCTGCTCTTTAACGGATTGTGGCAGGCGGGACTCTTGGCCGTCGCCGCCTGGGCGGCGTTACGGGCGTTTCCCAATGCCAGCGCCACGACGCGCCACGCCATTCTCTCGGCGGCGTTTTACGCCGGCCTCGCTTTGCCGGTCGTCACGACCTGCATCGTCCTGGCGCCGGCGGGCGGCCGGCCGGCCGCAAGCGTTCGCACCGCGACGGTGCCGAACGCGATGCCGGCGCCCGTCGTCCGGTCGCGCGCCGCGGCAGAACGCCTCGGCACGAACGCCTCTACGTTCGAGGTTCCTGCGTACCGGCGTCCCAGCCTCACGGTCCCGCGAATCTTGGCGGCAGCGGTCGTGGCGGCATGGCTGCTCGGCGTCGCCTTCGTGCTCGTGCGCCTGGCGGCCAGCCTGATTTACCTCGAGCGTCTCAAGCGCGACGCGCTACCGGTTCCGATCGAATACCGCGCTCGCCTCGAGCGCTGGGCGGCCGCCGGTAAGGGGCGCCGCGACGTGCGGCTGTGCCGTTCGAGCGAGATCGTCATACCGATCGCGGTCGGACTCTTCGACGCCATGATTCTCGTGCCGGATCGCCTGCTCGAGGATCTCGATCCGCAAGACGTCGATCGCATCGTCCTGCACGAGCTCGCGCATCTGCAGCGCAACGACGACTGGATCAACGCCGTCGAGCGCGTCGCGCAAGCGCTGCTGTTCTTCAATCCGGGCATCATCTGGCTGGTCGGACAACTCGATCTGGAGCGCGAGGTCGCCTGCGACGATTGGGTGCTGCAGCAGAACGACGCACTGCCGTACGCTCACTGCTTGGCGCGCGTCGTCGAAACCGCCGCATGGCCGTATCGCGCCATGTCCGCACCCGGCGCCTTCGTAACGCGCCGCGCCATGTCGGTGCGCATCGAACGGCTGCTCTCCAAGCATCGCGACGTGCGCGTGAGCGCAGCGGCCGGACCGACGAGCTTCGCGGTCGGCGCGCTGGTCGCGCTGTGCGTCGCCGCGGCGTTCGTGGCGCCGACGCTCGCTTACGCCCCCTCGTCGGGCCGCTCCGAGATCGCGCGCCACCCTAAAAGCGCCGAAACCGTTCGCGTTTCGAGGCGCGCGGCTCGCTCGACGGCGGGACCGGTGCGCCCGGCAGCGGCAGCCGAGCCGAGTGCACCGGCGCCGGCGCCGAGCCTGGCGCCGAGCGCCTCTCCCAGCCCGGCGCCGCCCGCGGTCGCGCACCGGCCCGCAATCGTCGCCCGCGCGACCGCCGCGCCGGTTCCGGTCGCAACGCCGGCTTCGCCCTTCGCGCTTCCCTCCGTCGCGATCGTGGCGGCCACCGATCCGGATTACGTCGACGAACTCGCGTCGGTGGGTTACTCCGGCCTTTCCGTCGATCAACTGGTGGAGCTGAAGGCGGTCGGCGTCACGGCGGACTACATCCGGCGCCTGCAGGCGGCCGGAATCGCGCATCCTTCCGTCGACGACCTGGTCCGCATGCGGGCGATGCGCGTTTCGCCGGAATACATCGCTGCGATGCGCAGTCAGTTCGGCGATAGTATTTCGCTTTCGGACATCGCGAGCCTGAGCGCGGTCGGCGTAACTCCGGAGTACGCCCAAGCGATGGCGCGCGCCGGCGTCAAGAACCTCGACCTTGACGATCTGCGCAGCCTCAAAGCGCTCGAGGTCACGCCCGACTACATCGCGGCGATGGCGCGCGCCGGCTATCCCAACCTCACGACCGGCGACCTTCAGCAGTTGCGCGCGGTCGGCGTCGATCCCGCCTTCGTCAGACGCGCTGCCGATCGCGGCTTCAGGCATCTCACGGTCGAGCAGCTCGTGAATCTGAAAGTAATGGGGATCCTGCCATGAGTTGGAACGGCTTTGCCGTCGCCCTCGCGCTGGCCGTTTCGACGGCGCTTCCCGCCGCCGCGCAAAGCGCGCTACCGGGAAATTGGACGCTATCTTCGGGCGAGAGTCCGGATCGCGTCCGGTTGACGATTCGCGTCGACGCGGCTCCAAGCGACCACAGCGGCAGTTCGGCGGACGTCGATCCGGGCGTCCTCGGTCTCTCGCAGGCGCAGCTCGGGTCGGGAGGCGAGCGCGCGCACTTCACGCTCGCACGCGAAGCCGGTTCGTTCGTTTGCGACGGATGGATCGGGCACGGCGAGGGCGGCGGCACGCTGATCTTTACGCCGAGTTCCGCCTATCGCGCCGCGATGGCATCGCTGGGGTACGATTTGACCCCCGAGCAGCAGGCGTCGGCGGCGACCGTCGACGTGACGACCGCTTACACCAAGCAAATCGAGAGCACCGGGTTCGAGCACCTCCCGATCGGTCAACTGCTCGCCTTTCGCGCACTGGGAATCGACGAAGCGTACGTGCGCTCCCTGCGCTCGGAGTTTCCCGGTACCGGTATCGATGCGGGCAACGCGATCTCGATGCGTGCGCTGCACGTCACCGCCGGATACGTCGACGGCCTGCGCGCGGCCGGCGTCGGCGTCGCCAGCCCGGCCAATGCCGTCGCGCTGAAAGCGCTCCGCGTCGACCTCGACTACGTCCGCGCTCTGGCAGCCGCTGGATATCCGCACTTGACGGCCGATCAGCTGCTGCAGCTGCGCGCGCTGCACATCGACGCCGCCTACGTCGCACGCGTACGCGCGCACGGAATCAAGCAGCCCTCGGTCGAGGAACTGGTGCGTCTCAAGGCGATGGGATTGATCTAACGCCGCCCTTGCCGGGCCGGCGGGCAATCGCAGCGCAGCGAGCGAAGCGTCCGCCGAAAGGCAGGCAACGGAATGATCCTGGCAGCAGCGGCGTTGACCGCCGCAATGACGTTGCGCGTCGACGCCACGCAGGCGCCGGAGAACCTCTTTCACGCGACGGTCACGATGCCGATGACGCCGGGGCAGTGCCGCTTCGCGTATCCGAAATGGATCCCGGGCTGGGAAACGCCGTCCGGACCGATCGAGAACCTCGTCAATTTGGCGGTTGCGGCCGGCGGACGAAGCGTCGCGTGGCATCGCGACCCGGTCGACCTTTACACCTTCACGTGCGACGCCGGCTCGGCGTCGAGCGTCACGGTATCGATGGACGTCGTCGGCACCACGCCTGCATACGGATATAACGCGACCCTCAACGGCACCGCCAAGATCGCGCTCGTGCAGTGGAGTTCGCTGCTGGTCTATCCGGCGGGAATCGACGTTTACCGGCAGCCGATCGCGGCGAGCATCGTCTTGCCGCACGGCTGGCGATACGGAACTGCCCTCGAAACGTCGTCGACGAACGGCGACTCCGTGTCGTTTGCCGCCACGATGCTGAATCGGCTGGTCGACTCGCCGCTGCACGCCGGCCAATTTCACCGCTCGATCCAGCTCTCGTACGGCGAGTCGCCGGCTTTTCTCGACATCGTCGCGGACAGCGCACGAGCGATGGAAATCTCGCCGAGCACGCTGACGGCGATGAAGCGCCTCGTGCAGCAGGCGCCCGCGCTCTACGGGCCGCCGCACTACGAGCACTACACGTTTCTGCTGTCGCTGAGCGACGCGATTCCGCACGGCGGCTTCGAGCACCATCAATCGAGCGACGACCGCGCGCGCGAAAGCTATCTCACCGATCCGGACGCGTTGCGCGTCGGTCCCGACTTCATGTCGCACGAATACTCGCACTCTTGGAACGGCAAATACCGGCGCCCGGCCGGCATGATGATTCGCAACTACAACCAGCCGATGAAGGACGACTTGATCTGGGTGTACGAGGGGATGAACGAGTATCTCGGCAAGCTGCTGGCGGTGCGGTCGGGTCTGGCGACCCCCGAGGACATGCGTTCGGCATTCGCGGAGGTTGCGGCCCAGGAGAGTTATCGCATCGGCCGCGATTGGCGGCCGCTCTCCGACACGGCGATCTCGGCACCGTTCCTCTACACGACCGCCGGTTCGTGGGCCGACTTGCGGCGCAGCTCCGGAGACTTCTACGACGAGGGCCTGCTGCTATGGCTCGACGTCGACACGAAGATCCGCGAACTCAGCGGCGGAAAGAAAGCGCTCGACGACTACCTGCACGTATACGCCGCCGGAGGAAGCCGGGAACCGACCGTCAAGCCGTACACGTACGACGACGTCGTGGCGATGTTGAACTCGGTCGCCCCGTACGACTGGCGCAGCTTTTTTGCCGACCGCGTCTACTCGATCGCTCCTAAGCCGCCCGTCGAGGAGTTCGAGCGCTCCGGCTGGCGCCTCGTCTACCAATCGAAGCCTACGGACTATATGAAGACCGAGATGTCCCTGTACGATTACGTCGACCTGCGGTACTCCGTCGGCCTAACCCTGAGCGACGCCGGCGTCGTGGGCGACGTCGTTCCGGGTTCGGCGGCTTTCAAAGCGGGCATCGCGCCGGGCATGCAGATCGGCGCCGTCGACGGACGCGTGTGGTCGCCCAAGCGCATGACCGACGCCATCGAAGACGCGCAGCAACGCCGCCTTCCGATGTCGCTCACGATCCAAAACGCGAGTTTCTTACAGGCGGTAAACGTGCCGTATTACGATGGACCGCGATACCCGAACCTCGAACGGATCGGAGGGAAGCCCGACGTGTTGTCGGAGATCTTCGCGCCTAAGGACAGCCGCTCGGCACTCCGGTGATGGCTGCAATCCGCTGTCCCGAACTCGGATGCGTCGCCAAAAAGAACGCGGTCAGCATCTCCGGACAGACCTCTTCCATCCGCTGATCGGTCGAACGAACGAGCGCTCGAACGGCCGCGGCGCGATCCGCGGTTAGCTCGACCGCATAGCGGTCGTTGTCGAAGACGTAGGACCGGAGCGCCGCGTTGCGTACCGGGACGGCGACCAGGTAGACGGCCGCGAGCAGCGCGCCCACCAGCGCCAGGCGCGAGAGCGGATCGTCGTCGCGACGGAACCCGATGCGATCGGCGATGACCACGGCGACGGCCGAGAAGACGATGATGATGCCGCCTTCGATCAGCGCGATGAAGACCAAATCGTTATGGACGATGTGTCCGACTTCGTAAGCGATTTCGTAGAGGATTTCGGGGGGCGTCTCGCCGGCCAGCATCGTGTCGCTGATTACGATGCGGCGCGACGCGCCCAGCCCGACGACGAAGGCCTCCCCGATCGGCGAGTTGCGCGAGGTCTGAACGTAGACCGGAACGTTCGGTACGCCCGAGCGCGCGACCAGCGCCCGCACGCCGGCGCCGAGCGGCCCGCTCAGGGGTGCGATCGCGTTGGCTCCGGGCAACTCGAAGTAGGGGCTGGCGTACGACCATCCGACGCTGACTGCCAAGATCGCTACGATCGTGTAAACGTACCATTGGTGAGTGCGATCGACCAGCCAGAGCACGAAGGCGGCGATGATTCCGGCGACGACCATGGCGACGATCGTGTGAAAGACGTAGAATAGCGCCCACGTTCGCGTGAGCATCGTGGTGAGCTCCATCGTGCGGTCGACGCGATAGAGGTAAAATGCCGGCAAGAGCGCGGCCGCACGCGCGACCAGCGCCAGCGTCGCGCCGAACAGAAAGCGGACCGCCCACTGCGCTCCGATCCGCGCGCGTAGGCGATCGCGCCAGCGTGCCGCTGCGCCGGAGCTCCAAAAGTATGCCAGCGCGAGGAGTTCGAAGAGCGCGGTGGCCAGCCATCCCGGCAACGTCAGGCCGGCCAGCCGCGTCGCCGCGGCTTGCCGCGGCGAGTCGACGAGCGCCGTGGCGGGCTGCGTCAGCAGGGTGCGATTCGAGATCGCGTCGACGCTCCGGTCGAGCGCGTTGGGACGTTCCACCGCCGCCCAAACGACGCCGGCGCACGCGCAAAAGAGGAGCGCTACGACGACGGCCGCACGCAGGATTCGTCCACGATCGAACGCCATTGCACGGTGCTTCGCGGCCCTAGCGCCGCTGCCTCCGGATGGAGCGAGTCGAGGCTTGCCGCATCGGTCACGAACGAAACGCAGTCGCGGCCCGCGCGCTTACTTCGATACATCGCCTCGTCGGCGCGTTCGAGCAACTCGCTCGAGCCGCCGGCGTCGTAGGGAAAGGTGGCGACGCCCACGCTGACCGTCACTTTGCGCGCGATCCCAAAATCGTAGCGCCGTACCGCTCGGCAAAACGCGGCGGCCCGCTCGATGGCCGCCGCCTTTCCCGCGCCGCGCAGCAGCGCGCAGAACTCGTCGCCGCCGTTGCGCGCGGCCAAATCGAGGTCGGCGTCGAGGTGCGCTCGCAGCAGCAGCGCCATACGCTGCAAGACGCCGTCGCCGGCTTGATGGCCGAAACCGTCGTTGATCGCCTTGAAGCCGTCGGTGTCGACGAACCACAGCGAGAGAGCGCGCCCCAGCGACGCGTCCGCGTGCGACAGCTCCTCGTGCAAGCGCCGGCGGAAGGCGCGCGGCGACAGCAGTCCGGTCAGTCCGTCGTGCGTCGCGTCGTTACGATCCGCTTCGCGTTCCAGCGCAATGGCGTACGGCACGCTTGCGTTTTCGATCGCGCGCACGAGGAGGTCGTAGGCGCCGTCCGCGAGACCGGCGCGCGAGGAGGCGTACACCACGCAGAGCAGCCGGTCGCCGTCGAACATCGGCATCGCGACCGCCGCACGGTCGTTGACGATCAGCGGTTCGCCGCTGCCGGGAAGACTGGCCCGGCAACCCGAGCCGGCGGCGGTCGCGACCAGCGCCGTACCGCCGCGGCGCACGCGCAGGCCGGCGAAGTGCTCGGCCCGCGTTCCGCCGGCGTGCGTGCAGACGAGTTCGTCGCCGTCCGGGACGAACGTCAGAACGCAGTCTATCGAGGGTTCTAAGACGCGCAACGCGTGGTCGAGTGCGACGACGACGGCGCCGCTCGAGCGCCGTCCGGCCTCGAGCATCGCCCTGACCGCATCGAGCAGATCCGCGTCTTCGCGACCGCGAACCGAGGACCGCGACGGCGTCGACCGGAATGGTCTCCAGCGCAGCGACGGCATCGTCACGTCACGGAGAGTTCCCGAATTCTCGATCCGCACGACTGGGACGCGTTTCGTTCGTTGAGCCACGCCGCGCTCGACGACGCGCTCGATTACCTTCAAAACGTACGCGAACGGCCGGCGTGGCAAGACGTTCCGGCCGACGTGCGCGAGCGCCTGAGCGCGCCGATGCCGGCCGATCCGGCACCGCTCGGCGACGTCTACGCGGAGTTCCTGCGCGACGTCTTTCCGTATCCTACCGGCAACATCCATCCGCGCTTCTTCGGATGGGTGCACGGCAGCGGCACGCCCACCGGGATGCTGGCCGAGCTGTTGGCCGCGGCGATGAACTCC
The DNA here is from genome assembly GCA_035502675.1 of Candidatus Acidiferrales bacterium. Taxonomy (GTDB): domain Bacteria; phylum Vulcanimicrobiota; class Vulcanimicrobiia; order Vulcanimicrobiales; family Vulcanimicrobiaceae; genus DATJUC01. The sequence continues at coordinate 7,825 of DATJUC010000161.1, forward strand.
AACCTCGGCGGACGCAACCACGGCGCCGTCTACGTCGAACGGCAAGTCGTCCGGTGGTTCGCCGACCTCTTCGGATTTCCGAAGGACTCCAGCGGCGTAATGACCGTCGGCACGTCCGCGGCAAACTTGATCGCCGTGCTCGTCGCGCGGACGCGGGCGCTCGGGGTCGACGTACGCGAAGACGGCCTGTCCGAAGGCGCGCGGTTGACCGGGTACGCGTCCGCCGCCACGCACGGGTGCGTGCGGCGCGCGTTCGACGTCGCCGGCCTCGGAGCCGCCTCGCTGCGCGTCCTTCCCACCGATACGCTGCATCGCACCGATCCCCGGGCGGTCGCCGCGGCGATCGCCGACGACCGGCGCCGCGGTCTGCGGCCGTTCGTGCTGATCGGCAACGCCGGCACCGTCGACGTCGGCGCCGTGGACCCGCTCGACGAATTGGCGGGGATTGCGGAAGCCGAAGGCCTGTGGTACCACGTCGACGGCGCCTTCGGTGCGACGGCCATGCTGTCGCCGAACTTGGCGCCGCGCTTCGCCGGCATAGAGCGAGCCGATTCGATCGCCTTCGACTTCCACAAATGGCTGCACGCGCCGTACGACGCCGGCTGCATATTGGTCCGCGACGGCGAGCTGCATCGATCGACGTTCGCCTCGACGCCGTCGTACCTCACCCGGATGCCACGCGGGCTGGCGAGCGCCACGCCGTGGTTCACGGATTTCACCATCGACTTGTCGCGATCGTTCCGCGCGCTCAAGGTCTGGTTCACGGTCAAACAGTTCGGCGCGCGCGCGATCGCCGAGGCGATCGAAGAAAACGTCGCGCAGGCGAAGCGCTTGGGGGAAATGGTCGACGCCGATCCGGCGTTCGACCTGCTGGCCCCGGTGTCGCTCAACGTCGTCTGCTTTCGCTATCGGGCATCCGGACGCAGCGACGGCGAAGTCGACGCGTTCAACGACGAGCTGGTGATCCGGCTGCAGGAGAGCGGAATC
>DATJUC010000162.1:0-13546 GCA_035502675.1 Candidatus Acidiferrales bacterium
ACGCGGCGTTGGCGCCCGACAACGCCGCCCACAACGCAACCAGCACGACCGGCAGCCGGGTGCACGCCGAAGCACCGAGTGCGAACATCGCGGGATAGGCACCCGCGAGATAGTACGCTTTGCCGTGTGAAAGGTAAACGCCCAACGCCGTCGCGACGAAGGCGATCGATAGGAAGCGAAAGCTCGCGAGCCGACGCGAGACAAACGGCGCAACGATGCCGGCGATCCAGAGAGGCGCGAGCAGAAAGTTTACCATGAAGACCTGCCCGAGCGCAAAGCCGAGCGGCGTGCCGATGAAGTTTCCGGAATTGTCGTTGCGCACCAGCTCCAAGAACGGCAGTCCGTGAACGGCTTGCCAAACGACGTTCGGCAGAGCGATGACGGCCGCCATGGCGGCCCCGATCCAAAAGTCGCGCGAACGAAACACGGTGCGCGGTCCGGTCAGCGCCCAGCCGATCGCGAGGCCGGCGATCCAAAGCACGATGCCGTATTTCGTTTCGAACGTCAGCCCGGTGACGATTCCGGCCCACCACCACGCCCGCGGTTCGTCGCGCACGATGGCCCGCACCGCGAAGTACGCCGCGAGCGTGAAGCCGAGCGGCTCGAAGGTCGACGTGGTCAAAGTCGCATTGAGTGCGACGATCAGCGTCGCGCCGGCGGCGGCCACCGCGGCCAGCCAGGCGCCGCGGACCGTCGCGCCCAGCAGCTGCGCCAACGCGACCGTCAGCGGCACCAGCAGCACCGCCGCGATCACTGCGGGCAACCGCAGCAGCCAGACATGCGTTCCCGCCAGTTGGGTGGCGGCGGCGAGCAGCGGCACCAGCGGCGGCTGATCGACGTATCCAATCGACGGATGGCGGCCGCAGACGATGAAGTACAGCTCGTTACGAAACGCGCCGTATTGCCCGGCGACGGCCAGATGCACGACGGCCACAACGGCGGCAACGATGCCCGCCGCCCAGGATGCGCCCTTACTCATCGGCTATGAATCCTTCATCACTGCCAGTTGGGAAAGTGACGTACATGCGCCTCCACGGCGCGTCGTCGACGAGGCGCCACTCGTGTCCCGTTCCCGCATCGTCCGTAGCGATCAGCACGTCGCCGGGCTGCAGCGTAAACGCTTCGCCGTCGCGGGTGGTGAACGCCAGCGTTCCGGAGAGCGTGACGACGTATTGCAGCTGCGGGGCATCGTGCCAGTCGAGCTTCGAATGCGGGGGCGATTCGGCGAACCGAATCGTCGCGACGCTCGAGCGGTGGTCTTCCGCAACCCTCCCCTGCAGCACGTGCGAGGCGCCGTCGCGCCCGGTATACAACTTGAACGCGCGAATCATACGAGGCGGACTTTTCGCGCCAGGGCGGCCGCGGCCCGCCGGCCAAAGAACGTGCCGCGATGTTCTCCACCCTCAAGCCGGGTACGCTGGTGGTCGCCTCGGCGTATCCCGATCCGCCCTTCGACGTCGACGCGAGCGGGACGCTCACCGGTTTCGACGTCGAGCTGATGCGGGCTTTGAGTGCGAACATCGGCTTGGCGCTGGAGCCCCAGCGGTATCTCGGCGGCGATTTCAACGGTATCTTCGACGGACTGGCGGCGCGGCGATACGACGCGGTCATCTCCGGCACGACCGTCACGCCCGAACGCGCCGCACGGGTGCGCTTCTCCGAGCCGTACCTCGAGTTCGGACAAGGCGTTGCGGTCGACCGCCGGCGTTCGCCCAACGTCGGCTCGGCCGACGACACGTCCGACGCCGTCGCGAGGCAGCTGCTCGCGCGCGGGATCGTCGCGGGCGTGCGCTACTATCCGTACGACGCGATCGAACGCGCGCTCGACGACGTCGAGTCGGGCGCGATCGGTGCGGTCATCAAACTCGCGCCGGTGATCGCGACGCTGGTCGCATCGCGACCCGCCTTGCGCGTCGCCTTCGAAGTGCCGACCCACGAACGGCTCGCGATCGCCGTCGCGAAGGAGAACGCACCCCTTTGCCAAGCCATCAACGATGCCCTGAGGGATTTCACGGCTTCGGGCGGACTGGCGAAACTTCGAGCGCGCTGGATCCCGGAATCGCCCGGCACGAGCTAGCCGGGAAAGCACGCCGAGGGCGGCGCACAGTGGGCGGTAAAAGCCGCGGGCACGTGCCAGGTCGCGGGCGCGAATTCGCGGACGAACGGCGCGATCGCATCCGCCACGGTCTGGGGCTCTGCCAGAAAAGCATCGTGCCCGTGGTCGCTGACGATCTCGGTATATTCGGTTCGCCCTCCACGCATCGACCACCGGGCCGATGCCTCGCGAACGTCCTTCGCGGGGAATAGCCAGTCCGACGAGATCGCTGCGAACAGCACCGGCGGCACCGGACCGCGCGCCGCCGCTCGGCCGGCGTCGAAACCATCCATCGCGTGCGTGAGCGTCGCGTACGCGAACGGGTTCATACGCGCTTCGAAGCGATCGGCTTGATGCTCGAGATAGCCCTCGACGTCGAAGCGCGCGGCACCGTGGCGGTCGGGGTGCCGTCCGTGGCGTCGCTCGAGCAGCGCGTCGCTCTTGTACGTCAGCATCGCAATCTTGCGCGCTAGCCGTAGGCCGCGGCGCTCGTCCAGCGCGAGCGCCTCGCGCTGAAGCGCGTTGAGCGCGATGCCCATCGTGCTGAAGCGATCGTGCGCGCCGATAACGACGGCTGCGCCGACGGCTTGCGGAGCTTCGAGCGCCCACTGCAGCGCCTGCATGCCGCCCAGCGATCCGCCCGCGACCAGGGCGAGGCGCGCGATTCCCAGCCGTTCGAGCGCGCGGCGCTGCGCGCGAACGATGTCCGCAACGCTCACGCGCGGAAACGCCGCGGAGCGCGCGCCGGTCGAGCCGTAACAGCTTCCGAGCGCGTTGATGCCGACGATGCAGCACTGCTGCGGATCGAACGGGCGCCCGGCGCCCACGAGGCCGGGCCACCACTCGGCCGCACGACTCGAGCCCGTCAACGCGTGCGCGATCAACACGACGTTCGCCCCGTCTTCGCGGGGCTCGCCGTAGATCGTGACGCGCTGCCGGACGGCGGGAAGCGTGCCTCCGCCGTCCAGGTTCAGCGACCCGACGTTCACATCGAGTTCGCGCACGATCTCAGCCCAGCGCTTGGGCAAGATCGGCGACGATGTCGCGGCGGTCCTCGATGCCGATCGAGAGCCGGATGGTCGAATCGTCGACGTCGCTCTGCAGACGTTCTGCCGGCGTGAGCTGCTGGTGCGTCGTCGAGGCCGGATGAATGACCAGCGACTTGGCGTCGCCGACGTTGGCGAGCAGCGAAAACAGCTTCAGCCGATCGATGACACGCCGCGCGTCGCCGCCGTCACCGGCAATCCGGAAGGTCAGGATCGATCCCGCGCCGTTGGGCAAATAACGGCGCGCCCGCTCGTGCGACGGATGGCCGGGCAGTCCCGGGTATGCGACCGAGGCGACGCGCGGATGCGCCGCCAGAAACTCGGCCACCGCCTGCGCGTTGGCGACGTGGCGCTCGATCCGAACGCCCAACGTCTCCAATCCTTGCAGCAAGAGCCATGCGTTGAACGGCGAAAGCGCCGCTCCGAGATCGCGCAGCAGTTGCACGCGCGCTTTGACGACGTAGGCCAGGCTGCCGAAGGCGTCCACGTAGCGCAGCCCGTGATAGGACGGGTCCGGCTCGACAAAATCCGCAAAGCGGCCGGCGGCAGCCCAGTCGAAGCGCCCACCGTCGACGATCGCGCCGCCGATCGCGGTTCCATGCCCGCCGATGAACTTGGTGGCCGAATGTACCACGACGTCGGCTCCCCACTCGACCGGCCGCGCCAAGTAAGGCGTCGCGAGCGTGTTGTCGACGATCAGCGGCACCCCGTTCCCGTGAGCGACGGCGGCGACGCGCTCGACGTCGAGGACGTCGATTTTCGGATTGCCGATCGTTTCGGCGAAAACGGCTTTGGTATTCGGGCGGATCGAGGCGTCGATCGCTCCATAGTCGGCAACGTCGACGAAACTCACCTCGATGCCGAAGCGCGGCAACGTATGCGCGAACGCGTTGTAGGTGCCGCCGTAGAGCGAGTTGGAGCTCACGACGTGATCGCCGGCTCGCGCCAGATTCAAGATTGCGTAGACGACCGCGGCCTGACCGCTGGCGACGCCCAGCGCGCCAACGCCGCCTTCCAGTTGCGCGAGCCGCCGCTCCAACACGTCGGTCGTCGGATTGTTAATGCGCGTGTAGATATTGCCGAACTCTTCGAGCGCGAACAGCCTAGCCGCGTGTTCGGTCGAGTCGAAGAGGTACGAGGTCGTCTGATAGAGCGGGACGGCGCGCGCCTTGGTGGCCGGGTCGCCGGCAAATCCACCGTGCAGTGCAACCGTATCGAAGTGCGGTTGGTTCGGTTTCTCGATCGTGGTGCTCACGTGATGCTAGTCCTTTCCCGGCCCTGAGAGCGCAGCGCTCTGCTGCGCGGCCGGAGCTGCGAGGATGGCGTCGTCCCAGATAGGGTAGTGGGGCAACTCCGCGATGCGCGGCAGTTGCGAGAAGAGCGGCAGGACACCAACCGGCGACGGCGCGGCGGCGCGCGCGCGCGGCCGCCGCAGGGCGTTGCGGTTCTCGTGAATCGAGCGCAACGCGGTAACGACGTCGCCGAGCACCGCCGACGCGGTGGCGGTCCCGCCGGCGCCTTGTCCGCGCAGGAACAGCGTTCCGGCATCGCGCGCGTCGATGCGCACCGCGTTCTCGACCCCGAACGTTCGCGCGAACTCGTGCTCCTCGGGCAGCGCTACCGGCGCGACCTCGGCCCAAATCTCGCCGCCCGCGCGAACGATCGCGCCGACCGAGCGAATCCGCAAGCCGAGCATGCGCGCACGCGCGACGTCGCGCCGGGTGACGCCGGAGATGCCGCGGCGCGCGATCGACGGGGAAACCACGGGAGATTCGAAGGCGAGCTGGGCCGCCAGCGCGAGCTTGTGCGCGGCGTCCACGCCATCGACGTCGTTGGCCGGGTCGGCCTCGGCGTAACCGCACTCTTGCGCGCGACCGAGCGCGGCCTCGTAGCCGGCTCCTTCCTCCATCGCCGCCAAGATGAAGGTCGAGGTCCCGTTGACGGCGCCCGCGACGGCGTCGATGCGGTCGCCGGCTAGCGCGCGATCCAGCACGCGCACGATCGGGATCGCGCCGGCGATCGCGCCCTCGAAGCGCAAGTGCGTCCCGCGTGCTGCAGCGAACGCCCGCAGGCGCGGACCCTGCAGTCCCAGCAGGTCTTTATTCGCGGTGACCACGTGCTGGCCGGCCTCGAGCGCGTGATCGAGCAGCTCGGCCGCCACCGCGGTACCGCCGATCAGCTCGATGACGAGGTCGATTGCAGGATTGCCCGCAACGGCGAGCGGGTCGGTGGTGAAGAGCGCGGGATCGAGCGAGTCGAGACGGCGTTTGTCGGGCCGGCGAATCGCGACGGCGCGCAGCTCGTAGCCGACCCCGGTGCGCGCCTCGATGGCGCGCCGGTCGCGGACGAGACGATCGGCGACGCTGCTGCCGACGTTGCCGCATCCGAGCAGCCCGATGCCGACGGTAAGGTTCACTATCCTGGCCTCCTGGTGAGATGGGAAAGCAAGGAAAAAAGCACGCGCCCTTCGTTTGGACGAAGGGCGCGTGCGTCGATGAATCCTGTTATCCGGTCATCTGCGTTTCACGCCGCGTGCCTTCGCCGCTCGGTTCTGCGAACCGCGCATCCAGCACATCCCGGCCATGACGTTTGACGACATGGGCGCAACCATACCATGGCTTCGATCCAACGTCAAGGGTACGCGGCGGCGCGTTTACGCGATCAGGTGCACGTCGCCGAACTCGTGCCGCAGATAACCGCGCTCCGCAGCCTCCACGTACGCAGACGCGAGAACCTGCGCCGGCAAGAACGCGCGCAGCATCGACTGATGCGTGGCACCGGCGTCGTGAAAGCCGGTGATCAAGCCGCCGCTCACGACCGGTGGATGCCGTTCGTCGACGACCAGCGACGTCCAACCGGAAGCCGCAACGACCGCGCCGTCACGCGCCGCACTTTCGAGGGCGCGAACCACGGTCGAGCCGACCGCGATGACTCGCCGCCCCTCGCGGCGCGCGCGGTTGACCGCCGCGGCTGCAACGGGACCGACGGTGAAGCGCTCCGTCGCGGGACGCTCCGGCAGCTCGAAGCTGGACACGCCGCAGTGCAGCGTAATCGCGGCTATCCCGACGCCGCGACGTCGCAGGGCTCGTACCACGCGGGGCGTGAACGGACGTGCGGCCGAAGGCATCTCGGACGAGCCGGCTTCGCGTGCGAACATGGTTTGATAATCGCTCAGCGGAAATGGCTGCGGGGCGTGTGCGTATGCGATCGGCTTTCCAAAACGCGCGAGATACGCGTACATCGGTACGGGCAGCTGGAACCACGCGTACCAAAGCCGCGGCCGCTGCGGGTCGGCAGGTGCGATCGCCACCGCGCCGGCGCCGCCGGCCAGCTGCAGCTCCTCGCCGAGCAGTATTTCGCCGCGCGGCTCGACCATCCAGAGGCGCTCGTCGATGGCCGTCGCGACGTGCAGGCGGACGGATTCGCCGTTGGGCCGTACGGCCTCGATCGCGGCGGGGATCGTGGCGGAGTCGTTGACGATGGCGAGGTCCCCGTCGTCGAGCAGCGACGGCAAATCCGTAAACTTGGCATGCCGGTGTGCGCCGGTCGCGCGCTGCGTGAACAGCAGCGCGACGCCGTCGCGCGCGAGGCCGCGGCGCTCGGGAGGCGCGGTCGCGTCGCGCAGCTGCGCCCGTTCCAGCGGTAACGCGCTCATGCCGGCACCGCGCCGGCGAGCCGAAGACGCGCGAACGGCGCTTTCGCGGCAGCGATTGCTTCCAATAACGCGCGAGCGCAGTCGCGAGGATCCCGCAACTCGGCGGGATCGGCATCCGGGATTGCATCGCGATGCAGCTGCGTGTTCATATCGCCGGGATCGATCGCGAGCACTCGGATCGGCGACTCGCCGAGTTCCGCCGCGAGCACGCGCGAAACGTGCTCGAGCGCCGCCTTCGAGGCGCCGTAGCCGCCCCAGCAAGGATAGGGCTCCACCGCCGCGTCGGACGTGACGTTGACGATCGCAGCGGCGTCGCTGCGCCGCATCAGCGGCAAGGCGAGTCCGATCAAGTGAATCGGCCCTAAAAGGTTGACGTCGAAGGTGCGACGCAGCGATGCGAGCGAGAGCCGGCCGACCGGCGCGAGCGGAAGCGGGCCTAGCGTCGAAGCGTTGTTGACCAGCAGATCGAGCCGGCCGAACGTTGCGGCGGCGGCAACCAGCGCGCGGGCGTGCTCGGGGTCGGCGACGTCGCCGGCGATCGCCAGCACTTCGCCAAAGGCACGCAGGTCGCGAGCCGCGCCTTCGAGCGTTTGCGCGTCGCGTCCGTCGACGATCGTGCGAACGCCGCGCATCAGTAACTCGGTGGCCAGCGCCTTGCCGAGGCCTCGCGAGCCGCCGGTGACGATCGCGACCCGTCCGAATTCAAACCATGCATCCATAGCGCAACCCTACAACCTCAACTAATGTTGAGGTCAAGAGCGATGGAAGAATTTCTAAGCGTCGGGGAAGTCGCCAAGCGCAGCGGCGTCGCCGTTTCGACGATTCACTTTTACGAGGCGCGCGGGCTGATCTCGAGCGTCCGCACGGCCGGAAATCAACGCCGCTTTCCGCGTTCGGAACTGCGCCGCGTCGCCGTCGTTCGCGTCGCGCAACGCGCCGGCATCGCGCTCGACGAGGTTCGTCGCGCGTTTGCAAGCTTGCCGGCCGGACGAACCGTTTCGGCCGCCGACTGGACGCGCATGTCGAAACGCTGGAAAGCCGAGCTGGACTCGCGCATCCGGCGCCTGACCGCGCTGCGCGATCGGCTCGGCGATTGCATCGGTTGCGGCTGCCTGTCGCTCGACCGTTGCCCGTTGCGCAATCCGGCCGACGTGCTCGGCGACGAAGGCCCCGGACCGCGCCTGATTCCTTAGGACGTCCCAGACGCACTCGGCGCCATGCGAGATGGGCGGGCGGGAAGGTTCGCGAAGGCTGCGCCATGCGCGCGCGTTCCCTGGGCGTCTACGAGACCGGCCACCGGGCCGAGGGAACGCTGCATTATCATCGGCACGATTTGCCCTACGCCGCGATCGTAACGGCGGGGTCGTACGTCGAGGTCGTGGACGCCGTCCCGAAACGCTGTTCGGCCGGCTCGCTGGTGGTGCACGGGCCCGGCGAAGAACACGCCGATCATTTCAGCGCTCCGACGCGATGCCTCAACGTCGAGCTGCCGCCAACCGTCGAAGTGCCGCCGCACGGCGTCGTCGCGGATCGCTTGCTGACGATTGCGATGCGAGGGGTCGTGCGCGCTTACGACGACCGCGATCGCGGGCGCTTGACGGCGTGGATCGCACGCTTGAGCCGGCTGATCGCGCGTCCCGCGCCGGCCGGCCCGGCAGCCCCGGCTTGGCTCGACGCGGTTCTGGGGAGCTTCGAGTGGACGGGCGACGCACCGCTGCGCGACGCCGCGCGCCTGGCCGGCGTGCATCCGGTGCATTTCAGCCGAGAGTTTCGCCGCCGCGTGGGCATGACGCCGCATGCCTTCCGGCGGCGCGCTCGCGTCGAGTTGGCGTCCAAGCTGCTGCTGCGCGGCGACGTGCCGCTGGCGCAGGTCGCGCTGCGCTGCGGGTTTGGCGACCAGAGCCACTTCAATCGCGGATTCGCGCAAACGCTCGGCGTCGCGCCCGGCCGGTACCGGCGCGCGTTTGCGCGCTAAATTTCTCCAAGACGCGCGGCCGCCTTGGTGATAGGCTGCGGTCGATGATCCCATCTCCGCCGCCGATACCATGCCGCGCTCCGCTGCTCTTCTCACAAATGCGCGACGCCGCTGGCGGAGCGGCCTGGAATCGCGTTGCCGAAACGGCCGCGTTCGGCACCGCCAAGATGGCGGGATTGGCCGGAACGGCGGTAATTGCCGACGACCGGCTCGGCGGCCGTTACGCGCGGCGTTTCCGAGTCGCGGTGATGGGATCGAGCGCCGACGTTTTCGACGGAACGACGCTCTGGGCGCAGGACATTTCCGGCGGCGTGCACGCCCTCGACGCGCCGTTCGCGCGCCGGCGCGCGGTGACCGATGCCGCACTCGCGAGCCGCACCTATCTGGCTTCCGGGTCGCATGTCGACGCCACGTGCGCGGGCACCGCTACGCAGGACGGACGCACGGTGCTGCGCGTGCGCATCCGCCCCAACGGCGGCATTCCAGCCGTGCTCTTGGTCGACGCACAAACGCATTTGCTCGACGCGGTACAAGAGCGTCTGCCGACGACGACCGAAGTGACGCGCTACGCCGACTATCGCGACGTCGACGGTCTCGCGCTGCCGTTCTCGATCGAATCGGGCACCCGATCCGAACCGGCCGACGGATATGCGGTAAGGGTGCGCGGCTACCGAGTGAGCCGCTCGGCGAACGCGAGCGACTTCCGACGCCCTGCCGCTCTCGCTCCGGCGCGCATGCTCGACGGCGCGACTTCGACGACGGTGCCGATCGTCGTCGAAGGGCGCCAACTGCTGGTCTGGGCGTCGATCGACGGGCACCCGCCGATGCCGTTCATCCTCGACACCGGCGGTCATGCGATCGTCACACCGCAAGCGGCGCGCGCGCTGGGTTTGCACGCGTCGGGCGCGGGGCAGAGCGGCGGATCCGGTGCCGGCACGATCGGGCTGCAATACGCGCCGGTCGATAGTCTGCGCATCGGCGAGGCCGAGCTGCGCCGGCAGACGTTTCTGGTGATCCCCTATTCGTACTCGTTTTACGAGCGGGGCGCGCGCCAGCCGCTGGCGGGTATCTTGGGGCTCGAGATCTTCGAGCGCTTCGCGACGCGCATCGATTACGGTCGCGGCCGTCTAACGCTGACGCCGTTTTCCGCCTATCGGCCGGCCGCCGGCGCGGCCGCCGTTCCGATTTGCTTTCAAGAGGATATGCCGCTGGGCCACGCTGCGGCCGACGGTCACGCCGCCTTGTTCGGCATCGACACCGGCAACGCCGGCTCCGTCATTTTGTTCGGAACGTTTTTGAAACGCACCGGATTGTTGGCCGCGTATCCAAACGGCAGCGCGGCGGTCGGACACGGAACCGGCGGCAGCGACGCCGGGCGCATCGTTGCGTTACGGCGTTTGAGCTTCGCCGGCGCGACGTACGCCCGCGTGCCTGCGTTCCTGACCGACATGCGGAGCGGCTCGTTCTCGTCGTGGACCGAAGCCGGGAACTTCGGCTACGAAATTCTTTCGCGCGCCGTTCCAACCTTCGACTACGCGGCCGGCACGCTGTACGTGCAGCCCAGTCCGTTCGCGCAAGCACCGCCCAAGAATCGCGCGGGCTTGATTGCCGACAAAACCGTCCCGCAGACTTTCGAGGTCGAGCGCGTCGCGCCGGGTTCGCCGGCCGCCGCGGCCGGCATCGTCAGCGGCGACACGATCGTCGCAGTCGACGGCACGTCCGCGCAACGCCTCTCGTACGGTGACTTGTACCGCCTGGTCACCGCCGCGGCCGGTACCGCGCTGCGTTTGCGCGTGGTGCACGCCGGCACCGCGCGCGACGTCACCCTGATCTTACGCTGAGGCGACCGGCTCGCGCGGGGGGCCGAGCAGGCGCAGCTTGCGCTCGCTCTCGGAACCCGGAGCGGCCGTCAGGACAACCATGCGGATGTCGGCGTCGCCGGGTACGTCGAAAGCGGTGTAGTCGAGAACGAGCTCGCCGAGCTGGGGATGCAAGTAGCGCTTGAGGCCCTCGACCGACCCGAGCACGTCGTGCTGCGCCCACAGCTCGCGAAACTCCGCCGAGCCGGCGCGCAGCTCGTCGATCAACTCGATGAACGACGGATCGTTGGGATATTTGGCGGCAACCGCGCGAAACGACGCAACGCTGCGGCGTTTCATGCACGCCGGATCGCCGACGCGGTACGGGGTCGTCGGATCGAAGAACAAACGGCGCAGGATGTTGCGCTGCGGAACCGATGCGTTCGAATAATCCGACAGCGCATCCGCGCTGCGATTCCATGCCAGCACGTCCCAGCGCCGTCCGCGAACGTATGCGGGCATCGGGTCGAGCGAATCTAGCACGCGTAAGACCAGCGTGCTGACCCGTTCTTCGCCCTGCGGCGGCAGCGTCGCCGCCGGGATTCCCGCCAGGAGATGGAGATGCCGGCGTTCGTCGGAGGTCAGACGCAGCGCGCGAGCGATGCCGTCGAGAACGTCGCCCGAGACGTTGATCGGCAGCCCCTGCTCGAGCCGGGTGTACCACGTGCTGCCGATGTTTGCGAGCAATGCGACCTCTTCGCGCCGCAGCCCCGGCGTGCGCCGCCGGGCACCGTCGGCCAGTCCGACGTCGGAGGGGGCTACGCGTGCTCGGCGCGTTCGCAAAAAGTCGCTGAGTTCGGATCGCCGTTCGGCAGGCGAGTTCATCGCGTTCCTCGGGAGGGTGGCCCAGCCAGTGCTAGGATAAGGTGGGTTCTAGTCATAGTATGACACTCGCAGTATCCTGACGGCAAGCACCGACTCACTCTAAAGACTGCACAACCCCGATGATAGTTGCCGAAAAGCCGGCGGCAGCCGGCCTTGTTCCCGCCCGCCCGAGGCTGGTTTTGCCATCGCCGGCCGATTCGCAGCCGCTGGTCGAGTTCGGCGCGAGGCGCTATCTCGTCGTGGCCGGCGTGATGCTGGCCGCGCTGTTGCAAACCGTCGACCTGACGATCGTCAACGTCGCGCTGCCGACCGTTCAGGGCAATCTCGGCGCGACGGTGGACGAAGGCACCTGGGTGATGACCGGCTACGTCATCGCCAACGTCGTCGTCATTCCGTTGACGCCATGGCTCGCGTTGCGCTTCGGGCGCAAGAACTACTTTCTCGCCTCGATTGCGGGCTTCACGGTCGCATCGGTCTTGTGCGGAACGGCCACGTCGCTGCCGGCACTCATTCTCTTTCGCATCGTGCAGGGCGCATTCGGCGGCGGTCTGCTCGCGACCGCACAGGTCGTGCTGCGCGACACGTTCCCGACCGAACAGCTCGGCACGAGCCAGTCGATCTTCGCGCTCGGAACGATTCTCGGCCCGTCGATCGGACCGACGCTCGGCGGCATTCTGGTCGACAACTTCTCGTGGCCGTGGGTCTTCGACGTCAACGTCGTTCCCGGTATTCTCGCCTTCGTGGTGCTCGCGCGCTACATGCGCGATCGCGGCCGGCCCCAGCGCGCACGCGTCGACGTCACCGGCATCGCTTTGCTGGTCGTCGCGGTGAGCTGCATGCAATACGTGCTCGATCAGGGACAGCACGACGACTGGTTTTCGGACGCATCGATCGGGCTGTGCACGGTTGCGAGCTTGACGGCGGCCGCCGCCTTCGTCTGGTGGGAGCTGCGGGTCGCCGAGCCGATCGTGGATCTGCGCGTCTTACGTCAGCCGGCCGTTGCCGCCGCACTGGCTATCGCCGCGGCCTACGCGGCGGTCGTCTTTCCTCCACTCTTGCTGCTGCCGCAGTTCACGGTCGACGGCTTGGGTTTTACCAGCACGCTCGCCGGCATGCTGATCGGCGTCCGCGCGTTGCCGGTGCTCGTCTTGACGATGCCGGTCGCCCGGCTGACCGGAATTGCGAGCTTCGACCTGCGCTGGTCGATCGGCGGCGGCTTGGCGCTGGCCGGTTTGGGCTCGCTGTGGCTGGCCTCGAACGTCACGACCGGAAGCGGCGTGGCGTCGTTCGTGTGGCCGCTGCTGGTGGTCGGCGTCGGCTCTGCGTTCGTGTACTCCCCGCTGCTGGTTGCGACCATGCGGTCGATGGCACCCGACGCTGCGCCAAAGGCTGCGTCGTTCATCGTGCTCTTCTTTCAACTCGGCGGATCGGTTTCGTCGGCCGGGATCGTGGCATTTCTCGACCGCCGAATGCAGTTTCACCAAACGGTGCTGGCCGCAGAAACGACCCTGTCGCGTCTGCCGGTGGCCGAATACCTTCAGCACTCCACCCGCGCATCGTTGGCGGCGGTGGTTAGCGCGCAAGCCGCCGCGCTCGCGTATGCCGATGCATTCTTGGTCACCGGTGCGTTGGCGATTTTGGTCGCACCCGGCGCGCTGATTCTGGCGCGCAAACGACGCTAGGAGACGATGTTTTGGAGTTCGAAAACGCCTGCGACAGCATCTGCGGCGACATCGCTGGCCTGCTGCTGCAATTTCCTCGCCCGACGCCGCACGTCGCCTATGCGGCCGCGCGTGCGACGCGCGACGTCGCCGACGCGCTGCACCATGCGGCGGGAACGCCGGCCGATCCGCGCTGGCACGATGCGATTCGCAGCGTGGATGAGTTCACCGCGCTCTGCCGCACGCAGCCGAGGGTCGCACGACTGCCGGCGCTCGCGCAGCTGCGGCGCTTCGTCGACGAGAACGCCGATCTGGCCGAGTCCGCCACGCGCCTGCGCGCCGGATAGCGCCGCCTGCAGCCGCGCGTAGCCGGACGTCCCGGTTCGCGCTAGGGCGCGACCATCACGAAGTTCACCGGCGCCGAGATGCC
>DATJUC010000163.1:0-7665 GCA_035502675.1 Candidatus Acidiferrales bacterium
CCCGGCGGCGAGCTGCTGCTCTATCCCCGCTGCGTCGCGCACGGCAACATTTCGCGCGTCGGCATCGTGCGCACGCGCGAGCACGACGGCGGATTCGACGTGCAGCGTCTCGGATTCGCGCTCGAACCGCACGCCGAGTACGAGGTGCGGCCGCATCCGGGATACGGCTGCGAAGATCCCCGCGTCACCTACGTTCCGGTGCTCGAATGCTACGTGATGGCGTACACCGCCTTCGGCCCGCTGGGGCCGCGCATCGCGCTGGCCGTTTCGCGCGACGCATACGCCTGGGAACGTTTGGGGCTGGTAACGTTCGACGGGGCCGGCGTCATGATCGGCGACGATAAGGACGCCGCCTTCTTTCCGGAGCCGGTGCTCTCGCCCGGCGGCGTTCGCAGTTTGGCGTTTTACCACCGCCCGATGCTGCATCTTTCGACGGTCGACGGGCGCGCCGCCATTCCGATGATCGAACGCATGCCGCTGGAAGATCGCGAGTCGATTCGCATCGCGTACGTGCCGCTCGACGACGTGCTGCGGGATCGCGCCAACCTCTTGCGCGTAACCGAAAGCGTGCTGGTGCTTTCGCCCAGCGCGCGCTGGGGATCGATCAAGATCGGCGCCGGTACGGCGCCGGTGCGGGTGCCGGAAGGCTGGCTGTCGCTCTATCACGGGGTCGACGTCATCGACGACCGCGGTGGAAAGCCCTCGTTACGCTACAGCGCCGGCATCGTCGTTCACGACGCCGAACGCCCCGACCGCGTCCTGTATCGTTCGCCGGAACCGATCATGACGCCCGATTCGCAGCGCGAACGCGTCGGCGTCGTCAATAACGTCGTCTTCCCGACCTACCTCGACCTCCGCAAGGATCTCGGTGAGGGCGTCTACGACGTCTACTACGGCATGGGCGACCACTCGATCGGTGCCGCCCGCATGCGGGTGGCGTTCTAACGGCCCGGAAAGGGCCGAGCTCACTGCGAATCCTCCGGTCATGCTGCGGTATTTGGCGATCTCGGCGATCATCGTCGTCGGCGCGACGGCGATCGTCGCCGCTTACGCCGACCGCGATTTCCTCCGGATCAAGATCGCCTCGGTGTACGCGAAGGTCTCGCCGAAAACCGCGCGTGCCGAGGCGACGGTGACGCCGAACGCGCAGGCGCTGACCATCACGGCGCCGTGGGCCCTTTCGGCGCTGCCCGCGTGCCTGACGCAAATGTCGGACACGACCGGTCCGCCGGCGTACGTTCGAGCCCATCTTCCGACCGGCTCGCAACCAATCGTACCGCCGGCCGTTCTTCGCTATGGGAATTGCACGATTTTGGTGCGCGGTGACGAAGCGTACGTGATCCGGGGCGACGACCGGTTCACGATTCCGCCGCCGGTCCAGTTCTTTCGCACGGCCGAGGGCATCGCGGTCTTGCGACGCGACGGGGCCGGCATGGACTTGCGCGTGTACCAATCGGCTCCCGGTGCGACCAACGAATGACGACAGAAGACGAAGTACGGCGGCGGCGGACGTTTGCGATCATCTCGCATCCGGACGCCGGGAAGACCACGCTCACCGAGAAGCTGCTCCTCTACGGCGGCGCAATTCACGTTGCCGGCCAGGTTTCGGCGCGGCGGCGTCAGCGCCAGGCGACCAGCGATTGGATGGCACTCGAGCGCGAACGCGGCATTTCCATCACCTCGACCGTGCTGCAATTCCCTTACGCGGGATACGTGGTCAATCTGCTCGACACGCCCGGTCACCAAGACTTCGGCGAAGACACCTATCGCACGCTGTTGGCGGCCGACAGCGCGGTCATGCTGATCGACGCCGCCAAGGGCGTCGAGCCGCAAACCAAAAAACTCTTCGCAATTTGCCGCGAGCGCGGCATTCCGCTGTTCACCTTCATGAACAAGCTGGACCGGCCCAGCCGCGATCCGCTCGAACTGCTCGACGAGCTGGAGCAAGTGCTCGGCATCGGCGCGTATCCGATGAACTGGCCGCTGGGCAACGGCGAATCGTTTCGCGGCGTCTACGACCGGCGCAGCCACGCCGTCCATCTTTTCGAGCGCTCGGCCCACGGCGCGACCATCGCCGGCGCGACGATGACCGGCGTCGGCGACGATCGGCTGCGCGGGCTGGTCGACGAGCACGCGTACGGACGGTTTCGCGACGAGATCGAGCTTCTCGAAGGAGCCGGCGAAACGTTCGACCGCGAGGCGACGCTGCGCGGAGCGATCACGCCGGTCTTTTTCGGAAGCGCCGTCACCAACTTCGGCGTCCAGCTTTTTCTCGACGCGTTCGTCGAGATGGCCCCGTCCCCGGCGCCGCGCGGGAGCGTTTCGCCCGACGGCGCCGAGTTCACCGGCTTCGTCTTCAAGATTCAGGCCAATATGGATCCGCGGCATCGCGACCGGGTCGCGTTCGTGCGCGTTTGTTCGGGTAAGTTCGAGCGCGACATGGTGGTGCGCAACGGGCGTACCGGCCGCGAGGTCCGCTTGTCGCGCGCGATGCGGCTCTTCGCGGACGAGCGGGAGTCGCTGGAGGCCGCCTACGCGGGCGACGTCGTCGGCCTGGCGAATCCCGGCGTTTTCGCCATCGGCGACGCGCTCTTCGACGGCGAACCGGTCGCGTTCGCTCCGATTCCGGCGTTCGCACCGGAACATTTTGCCTCGGTGCGGAGTATCGACACGGCGAGTTACAAATCGTTCGGCAAAGGCATCGCGCAGCTGCGCGAGGAGGGAGCCGTGCAAGTCTTCTACCCGCTGGGTTCGACGCGCACCGAGCCGATCGTGGCGGTCGTCGGCGAGCTGCAGTTCGAAGTCGCCAAGTACCGGCTCGAGGCCGAGTATAACGTCAAGACGATCTTTTCGACGCTGGGATACGCGCTCGCGCGCCACGTCCAAGGCGAGCCCGAGGCGATCGCGCGGGCGCAAATGCCCTCCAACGCCAAGCTGGTCGAAGATTGGGACGGTCGCGCGGCCGCGCTTTTCGAGAGCGAGTGGAGCTTGCGGCTGGCGCAGGAGTGGAATCCCGAGCTGGAGTTCGTGCGTTTTTCCGCCGACGCATCCAAGGAGGCCGTCGCTTCGTGAGGATCGGTCGCCGTCTTTTCGCCTTGGCCGTCGCCGGGCTGCTGGCCGCGTGCTCGTTTCAGAACAAGGACGAGCGCCTGGCCGAAAACATCACCAAGGCCATGATGAACAACGATCTGCGTCCGGTGCAGAACGACATCGCGCCCGGCATCCAGATCAGTCGCGTTCAAGTCGCCGAAGCGGCCGACGAGCTGGACGCGCAGGGCCGTCTGCTCTCGGTCAAAGAGACGCCGCAAAACTGCCAGCCCGGAATCCACTGCTTCGACGTGAAGTTCGAAAGACGCAGCTACGTCGAACGGATGCGCCTCGACGAGAACGGGAAAGTGCTGGCGTGGACGTATCGGCCCGTAGCCGCGTCGCCGTGACGATCGCGCAACGCGACCCGGCGTTCGCCTTCGAAGACGTGCGCGCCGCAGCCGAGCGGCTGCGAGGCGTCGCGCATCGCACGCCGGTCGTGCGCTCGCGTACGCTCGACCAACGCTGCGCGGCGACCGTGGCGCTCAAGTGCGAGAACTTGCAGCGCATGGGCGCGTTCAAATTTCGCGGCGCGTACAATTTTCTCTCGACGCTTCCGGAAACGGCGCGCTCGGCCGGAGTAGTCGCGTTCTCCAGCGGGAACCACGCGCAGGGCGTCGCGCTGGCGGCGCGTCTGCTGGGTATCCCGGCGACGATCGTCATGCCCTCCGACGCGCCGGCCGTGAAGCTGGATGCCACGCGCGGCTACGGTGCGGAAGTCGTGCTCTACGAGCGCGAGCGATCGCATCGAGAAGAGATTGCGCGCCGAATTGCCGGCGAGCGCGGCGCGACCGTCGTACCGCCGTTCGACGATCCGCGCATCGCCGCCGGTGCCGGAACGGCGGCGCTCGAGCTGCTCGAAGACGCCGGGCCGCTGGACGCCATCGTCGTGCCGGTCGGCGGCGGCGGCCTGATGGCCGGCACGGCGGTTGCCGCGCACGGGATCGATCCGTCGATCGAAATCTACGGCGTCGAGCCCGAAGCCGGCGACGATTTCGCTCAATCGCTGGCACGCGGCGAGCGCGTCACCATCGGCGTTCCTAAGACGATCGCCGACGGACTTCAGACGACCAGCCCGGGCGAAGTGACCTTCCCGATCGCGCGCCGCCACGTCGGCGGCGTCGTCACCGTCACCGACGACGAACTGCGCGAAGCGGTGCGGTTCGCCTTCGAACGGCTGAAGCTGGTGATCGAACCGAGCGGCGCGGCGGCGATCGCCGCCTTGCTCCGGCACCGGATTCCCGCGCTGATCGGCAAGCGCGTGGGCGCGATCGTAAGCGGCGGCAACGTCGATCCGAACGTCTTCGCCACGATCGTCGCGGCCGGGCGCTCCTAAAAAACGCACGCTCGTAAACGTCGAAGTTCGTGGATCTAGCGAGGCGTTTGCAGCGATGCGGTAAACGCCTCGTAGTCTTTTTCGACTTGGCGCGCGTAACGGCGCGCGAAAACCACGGCCGCTCCGGCGAACTCGTCGCTGCGGCCGAGGTACGCGGCGATCGGCGCACCGGCACCCGAGCGCGCGTGGGCGCGCGCCAGCGCCCACGCGCACCGCTTGGCGTAATCGACGAAGGCTTTGGCCGAGACGTCGGCAAGCTCGACCGACGCCTTGCGATCGGCGAGCTGCCGCACGTAGAGGTCGCGATCCTCGAAGCGCATCCACCCCAGGAATACGTCGCTGGCCGCCTGCATGAGGCGCTGACCGTCGACCACGCGCTCGCCGTGATTGGAAAAAACGCTGTGCGGTAGATGGGCTTCGAGCACCGAGTCTTGCGCTTCTTTGAGCTGCAGAACGAGTTGGTCGCCGCGTTCGGAGACCATCAAGGCCGCCAAGCAGAGCGTACCGACGCTGCCGACGCCGACGACTTTGAGCGCGAGATCGGACAACCGGTAGCGGTCGAGCAGAACGCGCACCGACGGGAGCGCCGAGATCGCGTACTGATGCATCGCGCGCCGCGCGCGCTCGGCGCGATCGCCGCGTTCGTCGAGCCGGTGAAAGTACGGGCTGTCGCCCACGAACCGGCCGCCTTGCGGCTCACGCTCGGCGTGCTGCACGGCGCGGCGCCAATCGTCGGCCAGCGGGCCGCCGCGATCGGCCAGGCGCTCGACGTCGATGCGCGCGTACCAGACGTCCAGCGGCGACATTTTCGCGTACCGGCGCTGCCATCGCCGGTAGGACTCGGCCGCTTCGAATACCGCTTGGTCGGCGAGCGATTCTCCCAGTTGCGCGGCGCCGGCCGCGAGCGGCACGCTCCCGCACAGCCGCAGCACGTCCCACTCCCACGGCCCGGGCAGCGTTTCGTCGAAGTCGTCGACGTCGAACACCAGATGACGCTCGGGCGTAGCGAAGATTCCGAAATTCTGTAGGTGCGCGTCGCCGCAAAGCTGCGCGCGCAAGCCGGTCATAGGAAGCGTCGCGAGATCGGCCGCCATGATCGCCGCGTTGCCGCGGTAGAAGCCGAACGGGGACGCCGCCATGCGCTGGTGGCGGATCGGCAGCAGCTCGGGAATTCGGCTGCGCTCTTGTTCGGCCAGAATCTGAAGCGGCGCGCGGCCGGGCGCCGGCCGCCACGAGGCGGGGGAAGAGCGCGGAACGCGCTCGCGCAGCGCCTTTCCTACGATGGCGCCGACGGCGCGCGGCCCATCGAGTAGAACTCGGGGTTGGGCCGCATGTCCATGAGGCCGGCCATGCGATTGGAGAAGCCGAAGAACGCCGCGATCGCCGCGATGTCCCAGACGTCGTCGTCGCTGAAGCCGGCCGCACGAACGGCGGCGATCTCGGCATCGCCGGCCGCAAACCCCGGCTCGTTGACCGACGATGCGAACTCGAGCATCGTGCGCCAGCGCGGCGTCAAATCTGCGGTTCGCCAGTTGTTGGCGATCTGCTCGGCGAGGATCGGGTCCTTACCCAGAATGCGCAGCGCCGCACCGTGCGCCGTCATGCAGTACTGACACGCGTTTTCCGACGACACCGCGACGACGATCGCCTCGCGTTCGGCGCGGCTCAGTCCGGACGGACCTTTCATCAGCACGTCGTGGTAGGCCATGAAGGCCCGAAAATGCTCGGGGCGCCGCGCGTACGCGCGAAAAACGTTGGGAACGAAGCCGATCTTCGCCCGGTTCGCTGCGTAGACGGCCGCGACGTCTTCGGGGAGCTCGCTCTCGGCGGGCTCCCCGAAACGCGACGCGGCCGAGGTACGATCGGTCAAGACGCGATGTTGCCGCAGGCCACGTACGTAGCGAGGTCGGTCGTGCTCTTGTGGACGTTGACGGCGTATTTGTCGGCGAGCAGCTGCGCGATCGTCACGCCTTTGAGTTCGGTCGTCGAGCTGCCGTTGATCACGCTGGTGAGCGGCCATTTCGGGGCCGGCGTCAGGTTCGCGCAGGTGCCGGGATGGATGTGCGCCGGCTGCGCCGCCGCCGGAGCGTTCTTGAGCGCGATGTCGACTTTGACGCCGTCGCTCTCTTGGGTAATGGTGGCGGTTCCGGTCTCACCGGAACCGTTCTCCGCTTTCAGGTCGATCTTCAAGGTCGTGGGCGTGGTGGCGGCCGTCGCGCAGGTAAAACCGACGGCGAAAAGTGCGAGCGCTGCGAGCGCGAAACGGGAAACGTTCATCGGGTTGCTCCTTTCATAACGCTAGGTTCAACGTTGGTCCGAGCCGCTTGGATGCGTCTCCGCGGCGTGCAGTTGGGCGGCCATCGTCTCGACCGCGGCCGAGGCCTGCGCGGTAGGCGCCGCGTCGGCACCGTCGACCGTGTCGAGCAGCATGACCAACCCGAAGTTCAACCGTTCGAACGCGGCGGCCGACTTTTCG
The DNA here is from genome assembly GCA_035502675.1 of Candidatus Acidiferrales bacterium. GTDB lineage: Bacteria > Vulcanimicrobiota > Vulcanimicrobiia > Vulcanimicrobiales > Vulcanimicrobiaceae > DATJUC01. Next base: position 6,900 of record DATJUC010000163.1, read on the forward strand.
TCGTGGCGCTGCTTGGCCGCCGCCGCGTCGGAGGCCGCACGGTCGATCATTCCCGCGACGCGATGGGCCAAACGGTATTGCTCGTCGAGCGCGCCGCGCGAGATCGAGACGCGCGGATCCATCAGGACGGTCACCGGCCGTTCGGCGGTGGTACCGTCCGCCTCGATGCGGACGCGATAGGTGCCGGGCACGACCAGCGCGCCTTGCGGAACTCGCGGCGTGCGATGCGGCACCGCCGAGATCGGCAAGTCTTCAAAGGCCGAAGCCGGCGGCGCTTCGCGGAGATCCCAAACGAAGCGGTTCGATCCGGCCTCGGTCGACGGACGCACGAACGGCGCCTCCCAGAAGGGGGGCTTGTCCAAATCCGGAATCGGCGCGGGCGGCTGGTCGTCGCTCGAGTATTTCCGCACGAGCCGGCCGGATGCGTCGTAAATCGCGATGGTTACGCGTTTGGCCGGCGATCGCAGCGCGTAATCGAAGATCGCGCCGTCGGGCGGGTTCTCGCCGGTCGGCTCCTCCGGAGGAAGCGGCGTATCGCTGTTGGTGCTGCGGCGGACGCGATAGGCCGGCGACGGTGCGAAGAAGTGAAGCGCCTCGTCCGGGAGCCCCGCCGCCAGTTCGCGGAGCGGCTCGGCATCGGTCAGAATCCAGAAGCCGCGTCCGTGCGTCGCAACGTCGACGTCGTCGTCGTGGATCACCAAGTCCCGGACCGAGGTGTGCGGCAGGTTGAGCTGCAGCGATTGCCAGTGCGCTCCGGCATCGAACG
>DATJUC010000164.1:0-3875 GCA_035502675.1 Candidatus Acidiferrales bacterium
GCGTGAGCGCGCGCGAGGCGTGCCCGGCGCTCCTGCGCGAGAGATTGTTGGCCCGAGGCGAACCGCTTATGGAGCGGAAGAAAGAACTTCGAGAATCCGGCCGGTAAGTCGCGCTCTATCGTGAAGCCGGCCGGTGCGACGTTCACGCCGGGACTTGCGTTTCGTAAAACTGTTCCGATTCAGTCGAACCTCGAAGCGCCGTCGTCGAGACCTGACCTTCGCCGATAACGCTTGCCACCTCGTCGAAGTATCCGGTGCCGACCTCGCGCTGATGCCGCGTTGCGGTGTAGCCGAGCGGCTCGCCGGCAAACTCCCGTTCCTGAAACTCCGCATATGCCGTCATGCCGCGTGCCTTGAAATCGTGCGCGAGCGCGAAGAAGCTGTAGTTGAGGGCGTGAAAACCCGCCAGCGTGATGAACTGAAACTTGTAGCCCATCTTACCTAACTCCGCGCCAAACGCCGCGATCGTTCGGGCGTCCAGCTTTTTCTTCCAGTTGAACGACGGCGAGCAGTTGTAGGCTAGAAGCTTCCCGGGATGACACGCGCGGATCGCGCCGGCAAAGCGGCGTGCCTCATCCAGATTCGGCTCCGACGTTTCCATCCACAGCAAATCCGCATGTGGTGCGTACGCCAATCCGCGTGCGATGCACGCATCTATGCCGGGCGTCGTCACGTAAAAGCCTTCGGGCGTACGCTCGCCGGTGAGGAACGGACGATCGTTGGGATCAACGTCGCTAGTCACGAGCTTCGCTGCGCCGGCGTCCGTGCGCGCGATCAAGACGGTTGGAACGTCGAGCACGTCGGAGGCGAGACGCGCGGCGATGAGGTGGCGGACCGCCTGCTGAGTCGGAATCAGCACCTTGCCGCCCAAGTGTCCGCACTTCTTCTCCGAGCTTAGCTGGTCTTCGAAGTGCACGCCCGCCGCGCCGGCGCGAATCATGGCCTTCATGAGTTCGAAGACGTTGAGCGCGCCGCCAAACCCCGCTTCTGCATCGGCGACGATCGGCAGATACCAGTGCGCCCCGCCGCGCCCTTCGAGCGATTCGATCTGGTCGAGCCGCGCGAGCGCGTTGTTTAAACGTTCGACCAACGCCGGAACGCTGTTGACCGGATAGAGGCTTTGGTCGGGATACATTTCCCCGGCGGCGTTGGCGTCGGCGGCCACCTGCCAACCGCTGCAGTAGAGCGCACGTAATCCTGCACGTGCTGCCTGAACGGCCTGATTTCCGCTGAGCGTTCCTAGCGCGGTAAGCGGTTCTTCATCCTGGAGATCGCGCCACAGGCGCTGCGCGCCCATCCGAGCCAAGGTATGTTCGGCGACCACGCTGCCCTGTAAGCGCGTCACCGCCTCGCCTCCGTAACGCCGCTCGGCGTCTTTCCAACGCGGATCGCTCTTCCAGCGCTGCTCGAGGTTTTTTGGATGGGTTTGGCTTATCGGGTGGCCATTATTGGATGGCTCATGAAGTATTCTTGGCTCGGTCATGCATACGGTATACCCAATGCAGAAAGCCCCGTCAAGGTCCCAAAATCAAGGTAGGACTTTGTACAGCTCGTGATATCCGTCGAGGGTCGCAAAGTCACGAGTTCCCGGCAGTCCGCCAACCTGATGGGGATCGACCAGCACGTAAACGTGGCGGATCCGTGCCCAGGACCGATACAAATCGGTGCGCAGCTTGTCGTCCGACACGATGATGCGACCAGGAAGCGTCCCATCGACGTACGCTCCGTACGCAAGCGAGGTCGCGTCGAGCCATCCGGTGACGATCACGTCGCCCGCTTGGACGTGCGGCCGGACGGCATCTATCACCCAGCGGCCGCCCTCGCCCGGCGAGTGGTCGAAGAAGCCGCGCTGCGATTGGAACGCTCGCAACGTCCCGGCCGCCAAGAAGAACACCAACGCTGCGTGCACCGGCAACGCCCAGCCGCGGCTCGATCGCGGCGTTAGTGCACCGAAGAGCGGGACTGCAAGCCAGGATGCGAGCAGACGATAGCGGCCAACGTCGCTTTCATTTGGATAGATGACGGAAAACAGGAGTGCGGCCGTGCACGCGATGAGAACGACCAGCGTGGCGCGCCAGTCGCGCCGCCATGCGGCCGCGAATCCCGCCGCGAGAACCAGCGTCGCGAACGCACCAAACTGCACGTGAACGCCGTCGATGAAGGCCCAGATCGCGGCCTCGACGTTTACCGGGTTGAACGATGCGAGGAAGTAGGTCGGCGTCTGGAAGTCGCTGCCCGTCAACTCGAGCAGAAGCCCGTGCAGCGTGCGCGGATCGTTGTAGTTCCAAAAGATGCCGCCGGGAGCGCCCGGCAGCACGGCCGCGGGATCGAGATTGTGCGCGACCACGTAGCCCGACCGCATCGGCAGATAGAGGTAAACCGCGAGGGCCGCTACCGTCAGCGCGAGCGAACCCAGCAGAAGCGTTCGCGAAGGAGGCGGCTTCACCAGCGCCGACGCCAGTAAGAGCGCCGGAAGCAGCCACAGCGCGTTGGGGTGCGCCGCCATGCCCAGGCCGCAGAGCCCGAATGCCGCCGCGAACCACCGGTTGCCGCCGCCGTGCATCCAGCGCAGAATCGCAAAAAGCGCCAGCGCGACGCACGCAACCGCGAGATCGTGCGCTTCGGCGCGCGCGGCATGCGCCCAAATGTTTTGACTGAAGGCAAACCACAGCGTTGCAAAAAGCGCTACGGGAGCGCTCGCACCGAACTCGAGCGCGACGCCGAATGCCGCTGCGGCGGCCACGGCCATTGCGATGCCGCTCATCGCGTTCATCCGCCAGGCAACCGTACCGAACGCGAAGACGTGCGACCAAACGTAACCCAGCAAAACGTAGAACGGAAATCCGGTGGGATGCGCGATGCCGAGAATGTACGGCACGCCTTGCAGTTCGGCAGTGTCCCACGATCCGGGCTCGGCCGAAGCGCTCGCAATATAAACGATCGCCGGCACGACGAACGCCGCCAGCCATGCTAGGCGGCGTCCCCAGATCACGCCAGGGTTGGTAACGGTAGGGACGGTCGTGTGGAGAGGTCCGGACGCACTTCGACGTATCCGTCCAGCGCTTGGTCCATTAGCGCGAGCGCGAGGTCGAGCTGCGGATCTTTGCCGTCGCGATAGTCGTGCGGCGCGATATCCACGTCGTAATCCGGGTCGGTACCATAGTTTTCGACGCCCCACCCGACGTCGACGAACCAGAACGAGTACTCCGGCTGCGTCGTCAGCGTTCCGTCGACCAGGTGATGGTACGGGTTGATGCCGATGACGCCGCCCCACGTGCGCTTGCCGACGATCGGACCCAGCTTGTAGAGCTTGAAGCAGTGGCTGAAGATGTCGCCGTCGGATCCGGCAAACTGGTTCGTCATTGCGACGATCGGCCCGGCTACCGATTCCGGCGGATACGGAACCGGCGGCCCGTAGCGCGGCACGTCGAATCCGACGCGCTTGCGCGCGAGCTTTTCGAGCAGCAGCGGCGACACGTGGCCGCCGCGGTTGTAGCGCACGTCCACGATCAGTCCCTTGCGGTCGAACTCGGAGAGATAGCCGCGATGGAACTCGGAAAACCCCCACGGACCCATATCGGGAATGTGCAGGTAACCGACGCGTCCTCCGGTGCGCTCGTGCACCAGGCGCCGGTTCTCTTCGACCCACGCGCGGTAGCGCAGGGCGCCTTCGCTGTGCAGCGCCCGCACGAGAACCGTGCGCTCTTCGTCCTTGCGCGAACGCAGCGTGACCGCGACGTCGGCGCCCGCCGCGTTGACCAGCAGCATGCCGGGCGTCGTGTCGCGGGTGAGCCGTCGTCCGCCGATGGCGACCAGTACGTCGCCTTCGCGCACGTCGACGCCGGGTTCGGCGAACGGCGAATCGTGATCGCGAT
>DATJUC010000165.1:0-27690 GCA_035502675.1 Candidatus Acidiferrales bacterium
CGACGTCGAAGCCGAGCCGCTCTCGAGCGTGCAGGGATTCGTCGACGCAGCCCGTGACGCGCATCGCCGCGGCGCGGGCGAATTCTGCATCGTCGTGGCCGTGCGGGGACCCTCGGCGAAGCTGCTCGAGCGCGTCTGCGAAGCGGTGCGCCTGATCAAGGCGGAGCTGCCGTTGACCGTTGCCGTCTCGCTCGGCATTCTGCGCGAGGATCAAGTACAAGCGCTGCTGCGAGCCGGCGTCGACAAAGTCAATCACAACCTCGAGACGTCGCGGCGGCATTTCCCCGCCGTCTGCACAACGCATAGCTACCAAGAGCGGTGGGACACCTGTATTCTCGTCAAGCGCTTTGGCCTGGAGTTGTGTTGCGGCGGCATCATCGGCATGGGCGAAACGTTGCAGGACAGGATCGAATTTCTGGCGGCGCTGCAAGAGCTCGAGCCGGCCGAGGTACCGATCAATTTCCTCAATCCGCGGCCCGGCACGCCGTTTGCAGAGTATTCGCTGGTGCCGGCGATCGAAGCGTTGCGCTTCGTCGCCGCGGCGCGACTGGCGCTGCCGCGCGCGTTGATCCGGTTTGCCGGAGGGCGCGAGATCACGCTGACGGGCTTGCAAGATCTGGGCATGCGCAGCGGCGTCAGCGGCCTGATCCTGGGCGACTACTTGACGACCGCCGGCCGCAGCGACGCCGACGACTTCGCGATGCTCGACCGTCTGGGCTTCCAGGTCCTATAGCCGCCGAACACTGCCGGGCGCGATGAGGGTTATCGTCGCCGGCGAAAAGACGCTGCACTTCGAGCAACCCCGGCGAGTCGTCAGAAGCGAGGGCGCACGCGACGCATCGCGCGTTTGGGACGAGGCCGAGCGTGAGCTTTCGAACGGCAGTTGGATCGCCGGGTACTTCACCTACGAGCGAGACGTCCTCGTGTTGGGCGTCTATGGAGAACCTCACGAGATCTCGCTGCCCGTCATAGAAAGCGGTCCGGCAACCGCGCCGCTCCACTCGCCGCTCGTACGGCGCCTCTCGCGCGAACGTTACGCCGAATCGTTCGATAGGATCGCGCGCGGTATCGACGACGGTGACGTGTACCAGGTCAACCTGACGATACCGTTCGATTTCGTCGTTCCCGATGCGCTGGCCCTTTGGGCTCACTATGCCGCACGTACCGGAGCACGGTATCAAGCTTACGTTGAAGACGGCGATCGCGCCATTCTGTCGTGGTCGCCGGAGTTATTTCTCGGTTTCTCCGGCGACGCGATTCGGACCAAGCCGATGAAAGGCACCGCCGCCCTCGACCGCGTCGACGAGCTCACCAACGAAAAGAACCTGGCCGAGCACGTGATGATCGTTGACCTGCTGCGCAACGACCTTCACCGGATCTCCGGCGACGTGAGGCTCGAGTCGTTCTGCGAACGGGAAGCATATCCCACGTTCGTCACGATGACGTCGACGATTGCCGCGCGGATCGAAAGCGATTCGCGCCTCGCCGGCATTTTCGAGGCGACGTTTCCCTGCGGAAGCGTGACCGGAGCGCCGAAACGGGCGGCGATGCGATTCATTCGGGAGTGTGAGCCGGATTCGCGCGGCGCCTACTGCGGGACGATTGGGTTCCTTTCGCCCGAGCGGCGCGGCTGGTGGAACGTGTCCATTCGAACGGCCCAAGTCGACCTTACCACTCGACTTGGCCGCTACGATGCCGGCGGCGGCATCGTCGCCGACTCCGACGCCGGCGACGAGTGGAACGAGATTCAGATAAAGCGGCTCTTCTTGGAGACGGACGCCGAGCTGTTGGAGACGTTTGCTTCGAATGCGGAAGAGGAGACGGTGCGAGCGCATCTGTGCAGGCTGGAGAAGTCGGCCGAAGCGCTGGGAGTGACGCTCGATCTCGCGGCCGCACGGAGGGCGGTCGAGCAGCGGTGCGATGACGGGCCGCGGCGCCTCGTCAGACTGCGCGTGAACCCCGCGGGCAAGGTCGACGCGCACCACGAGCCGCTCGAATCTCCGCGCAGCCCGGTGCGCGTCTGCGTTTCGGATCTGCGCGTGCATAGCGCCGATCCGCTGCTTCGGCACAAAACGTCGTGGCGCCCGGTCCACGACGCGGCGGCGCGGGCCGCGAAAGAGCGAGGCCATTTCGAAGCCTTGCTCAGGAACGAGCGCGACGAACTCACGGAAGGTGCCCGCACGACGCTGTTCGTTCGAGTCGACGACGAACTACGTACTCCGCCGCTGAGCGCGGGCGTCCTGCCCGGCATTCTCCGCGCTCGAATGCTCGCGAGCGGACGCGCGGTGGAGCGAACCGTCTCTACGGGCGACCTCCGAAGGGCGGGTGCCATCTACGTGGGGAACTCCGCGCGGGGCCTCCTGCGCGCGACGATCGTTCGGTAGCGTCGCGCCGGCCGCGGCGCTCCTCGCCGCTCACCAGGTCGCTTTGCGTGGCCGCGCCAATGCACGTTGTGAACGAAATGCAGCCTAGTCGGATACGCCGCCGGCAGGCGTGGGAAACGACCGCCGGAATTCTCGTCTTACTCCTCATCACGATGCTCTTTCGCCAGAGGTACGAGTTGGGGGCGCTTTGGCTGCGCCATGCGCTGACGGCGGCGTTGGGCCTCGCGTTCCTGTTCTCGCTGATCGCGATGCTGCTCCCGTTTCAACGAAATACGCGTCACGGCGCTCTTTTGGCGATCGTCGCGCTCGTCGCACTGGCGAACGTGTTGGCCCTGGGCAAGTTGATCGAGTTCTTGATCTTTCCCGACCAGAACCGTGCAGCGATAGACGGCGTGCGACTCCTCAGCACGGCGGCTTCGATCTGGTCGACCAACGTCGTGAGCTTCGCTTTGCTGTATTGGGTGGTCGACGGGGGTGGTCCGGATTGCAGGGCCGGCCAAGCCACGCTGCGCGATTTCAGCTTTCCCGGCGATATCCGGCTACCGAACCTTGCAGATTACCTTTTTCTGTCTTTCAACACGGCGACTGCCTTTAGCCCCACGGATACGGCGCCGCTGACGACGCGCGTCCGCATGTTGATGCTCTTCGAGTCGCTCGTTTCGCTCGGCGCCCTCGCGATTGCGGCGGCGCGCGCGGTCAATATTCTGCACTAAACGCGGTCGAGTTCGATTGCGAGAACCCGCGTGAGCGCGGCGCCCGCCAAGAAGAGCAACGACGAGTAGTACACCCAAATGACGAGCGCGATCGTTGCGGTAGCCACGCCGTAGGCGTCGGCCGACGCGTTGCGATCGACGTACCAGCCGATCGCGAACTGACCGGCTACGAGAAAGGCGGCCGTGATCGCAGCGCCTTGCAGTGCACGGTTCCACCGTAGGGGGGCGTGGGGCAGCAGCTTCAGCACCGGCGTAATAGCGAGGGAGAGCACCAACCAGCCGACGATCGCCTCGCCCGCCACTTCGGCCGGTCCCCAGCCCCTCACCGATTGGGAAAAAATCGAGACGGCAGCCGTTCCGGCAACCCACACGAGGGCCGCCAAAGCAAGTACCGCGACCAAGGCTGCGGCGAGTGCGCGGTCGCGAGCGGTTTGCCAGATGCTGCCCTTGGGTCGCGAGCCCCAAACTGACTCGAGCGCGCCCTGGACCATCGCGAAGAGACCGGTCGCGGCGAAGACGATCGCCGCCCATCCGAAAATCGCGGTCGCGACATTTCGCGACTGCGACTTGGCGTACGCAGCGTCGACCAGGCTTCGCAAAACGCCGGCGACGGGCGATCCGATCTGGCTGCCTACCGTCGAGAAGATGCGGTCGCGCAGGAGCGCGTGCTGGGTGTAGCCCGGAACGAAGCCCACCAGCTCGATGACCGCGACCAGCAACGGCGGGATAGCGAGCACGGCGAAAAACGCCAACGCGGCCGCTTGCACGGAAAGCCGGCTTTCGGTCCAGATGCGATAGAACGTCCGAGCGAAGGTCACCCATCAACTCTTCCCTTCGGGCCGGCGATTCATGGGTCCGAAAGCCTGGGGACTTACGGGTGATACGTGCGTTCCGTGTGACCGGCGAGCTGCTCGGGATAAAAGTACACGGTTCGCAAGTTCCCGTCGGCGTATCGTTGCGCTTCGTCCTGGAAGTGCGGCGACGAAGGGTCGCCGCTTTCGCCGCCGGCCGTGACGGCCCGGGCGCGGACGCGCGGACCGAACTCCACCACCGCGACGAAGCTGTTGCCGGAGACGCCGTAGCGCCGCTTCGTTGCGGTCTGCTCGGTGTAGAAGGCCGCGAGCGAGCCCCACCAGCCCGACGTAAACGGCACCGGAATGCTCGGTCGCGCGTCGTCGAAGCGAGGGACGATCGCATCGTCGAGCCGCTGAAACCGGTTGACGTTTCCCCACGGCACGCGCCACGTTCCGAAGTCCGTAACGAGCCGCTTCGACGCGAGCTCGAGCGCCGAAAGCATGTCGCCGGCAGGTGCGTCGAGCATCTCGCGATAGACCTGCATTAATTCGCTGTCGTCGGCATCCGCGCGGTCGCGCAGCAAGTCGCCCCAATAGACGGCCACCGTCGTCGCTACCGACGATGCCGACCAGCGGTCGTCCCACCGCCGCAACATTGCAATCTGCTCGTGCAACGCGGAAAATCGAGGATCGCCGTGCGGTAACCCGTCGTAGGCAGCGACCAGCCGGGGAACGAGTCCGGCGAAGGCCGGAAGATACGAATCGAAGGCGGTCGATTCCAAAGAGCCGATCGTGAAGCCGTAACGCCCGGTGAGTAGGCGCGTCGCGTGAACGCCGCGCAGATTCTCGCCGAACGTGTCGAAGTATCGCGGATAGTCGGCGGCTTTCGCGCTGTACGGACCGGCTGCCGAATAGGGCCCGTCGTTGGTATTGAAAACCCAACCGTTCGGGGGGTCGACGACATTCGGCATCTCGTCGAGCGGTAGAAGTCCGTTCCAGTCCGCCGCCGGATTCGAGCCGTCGACCGGTCGAGCGTAGTCGAAGCGGTCGTTGCGCCGTGGAACGAACTGCGGCGTCATGAAAGCGATCTCGCCCTGGTCGTCGGCGAAGATCGTGTTATTCGAGGAATTTGCCTTGTAGCGATCGGCGATCGCGCGAAACGAGGCGTAGTCACCGGCTTCGGTACGGTAGAAGGATTGGCTCAAGGCCGCGACGGGATCGTCCATCAACGCCACCGCAATCCACCGCTCGCCCAGCTTTGCGACGATCGGACCTCGGTGCGTACGATAGACCCTGAACGACTTCGACGAGAGCGTTCCTCCGGGCGTTCGATAGCGAACGACGATCTGTGAGATCGCGAGCGGGCGCAGCTCCGTGCCGTACCGATAGTAAAGGCGGCCGCCTTTGCGGACGATCGTCTCGGCAAAGAAATCGACGTTGTCGACCCCGGTGCTCGTGTGCATCCAACCGATGTGCCGGTTGAAGCCCTGATAGATGAAGAACTGACCCCACGTCGCCGCTCCGTACGCGTCGAGTCCCTCGTCGCTGCTCATTTGCAGCTCGGACCGAAAGTAGAACGACGTATGCGGGTTGATCAGCAGCAGCGCATGGCCGTCTTTGGTAACCTTGGGTGCCAGCGCGATCCCGTTGGATCCGAAGTCGCGTATCGACGTCCCGCTCGTACGGAGGTCGGCCACGGGCCGTCCGCGGCCGTAAAACGCGCGCAGGCCGTCGAGGGATATGCGCTCGATGTCGCCGCCGATGCTGCCCTCGGTAAAGCTCAGCGCCATCCATGGCTCGAAGTGCCGTATGACCCGCGGACGAACGTCCGGATGGGTTGCGAGAAAATAGTTCAGCCCATCAGCCCAGGCGTCCATCATTACGCGCAGACGGGCCGGGCTGCTCGCGTAAAGCGCCCGCAGGTGCGAAGGATCGGCGTAGAGCCGTGCGCGGAGGTCGGCGTAAACTGCCGTGGCTCCGTCGGCCTCCGCCGTCAAACCCAAAGCCGTCAGGTAGTTGGTTTCCACGCGGTTGAAGTCGTCTTCGGCTTGGGCGTAGATTGCGCCGAAGACCGCGTCCGCGTCGGTCTTGCCGTGCACGTGCGCGATGCCCCAGTCGTCGCGGACGATCGTAACGTTCGCGGCTTCGCGTTGCCAACGCGTGGTTGCCGCGTCTGGAACCCGGGCGGAAGGCGCTGCGGCGATCGGAAGGGCGATAACGGCGAGGCTTGCCGCGATGCGAACGATCGAGCGATTCACAACGCCGCCTACTCGAATGCAGTGCCGCGGCCCTTTTCAGGCGACAATGGAGGCGTCTTGCGCCGGATCGCGCACCTTGGGGAGGTGGGCACCAGGTCGGGCGCGTCAGGCCTGCGATTCGATAAGGTCGCACTCCGCTTCGTCGAGGACTTGCAAGCATCGCTGCAGGCGTGCGTGCCGGAGGGCAAGACGCTGGTCGTCACGATCACTGCCCCGATCCGGCGCTCGTCGGAGACGACGGCCGAGCTGGTGGAACGGTTGCGAAGGCGGCTCGCTCGCAGCCCGGCGCGGCTGGAGTTCGAAGCGTCGATCGAGGGAAATCGCATCCGGGCTCGCCTCGTCAAAGCGCGCTCGGCCAAGGTGCTGGGGTTCGTTCACAATCCGGATCGCGACCCGGAGCTCTTCTTAAAGAGCTGAAAAAAACTCGGCTTTACGCTCCGTGGCAAGGCGCCGAATACCATCGACGACGAGTTTGCGGAAGTGGCCGGTACCGGCGTGCTCGTCGAGCGCCGCTGCGTCGCGGTAGATTTCCCAGAGAATGAAGACGTTCGAATCTTCCCGGCTGCGACCGACGTCGAACGCAACGACGCCTTTCTCTTTCCGCGATGCGTCGCGCAACTCGCGCAAGAGTGCCTCCGCTCGGCCGGCATCGGTGGATTCGAACCGGTAACGAACGACTTGAACGATCGCCTCGGCCCTCGCGACTGGGTCTTGCACGTGCTCGCCTTTCTCTTCGTCGAAACACCTGTGCCCAGTATAGCCTTTTAGAGCACTTGCGCGAGGTTCCAAAAGTCGGGCGACCCGATTCCGGTGACCAGATCGTAGCCGGGGCCCGCGAAGAACGGTCCGTTGGACCCTTCCACGATATCGTGAAAATACGTCGTCTCGCCGTTTGCGTATCCCGAAGTCTGCGCGAGCGTAAACAGCCCTTGGCTCGAAAGCCCCGTGCGTTCGCTCTTCACTTGGTCGATCTCCGTGACGCCGGCGACGAAAAGCGGCGACGAGAGCGAGGTCCCGCCGATCGGATTGTCGATGGAGTTCCATCCGCCGGTCACGCCGAGGTAGAACGCAGTGCCGGTGACCGGATCGGCGTCCAGCGCGACGTCGGGAAGGTTGCGGCCGAGCGGATCGGTGCCGGCGAAGGCCTCTTGCCACGACGGAATCGCGAAGAGCTTCGAAACGCCGCCGCCGCTGCCGTCCCAGGCGGTTTCCGAGAACCACGCGCCGTGCGATCCGATCAGCAGCGACGTCCCGCCGAGCGCGGCAAAATACTTCGACGACGCCGGCGCGGAGACGCACAGCGAGCCGCCGTGGTCGCCGGTCGACGCCGAGAACGTGATGCCCTTGGCCGCGCCCTGTTCGGCGATCGCGTTCCACGCCGTAACGCTGCGCCCGAGCAGCGATTCGCAGCCGCCGAAACTGGAGTCGACTGCGTCGACCAAGTCGTCGCTGACGGCGCGATTGTAAGCGTCGGTGATATGATTGGTTGCGAGCGTGGGGATGCCGTAAACGTAGAGCTTCGCACCCGGTGCGTTGGCCGCAATCGTTTCGACGTCGAGCGTCGCTTCGACCGTATCGAGGCCGGTATTGTTCGGCGGTGCGCCACCGTCGACGGCGACGCGATCGCGCGCCCCTTTTTGCACGATGTGGAATTGCTTCTCGAATGCGGCCAGATCGCCGTCGACCCAGTCGGCATCAATAACGATGCCCGCGGCGCGACCGCTGCCGTCGTACGCCGTCGTTCCCACGTGTGAGACCGGGAAATCGTACGCCGTCTCGAAAGCGAGCGGCGCGTACCCGCCAAGTCCGGTCGCCGTACTCACCGGCCCAAAGAACTTGGCCGCCGCCGACGCGTGCGGCTCGCCGGAGCGGGCTCGCGGAACGCGCGCGTAGTCGGCGTGCACCACCGTCAGCGTGCTCAGGCCATCGACCGCCAACAGCGTCCCCGCCAAGTCGGGCGGAGCGGTTGCGGCGCGAACGTTCACGTAGCGCGCGCCGTAGCCTTGCTGATCGACCCGATGCACGTCGGTGGCGAAGAGCCGGTCGATAGCCGCCACGCTGCCGGAAGCGTCCACGACGGTCCGATTGGCGTACGTTCCGGCTATCGTTAACCCGCCGCGCCGCAGCGCGGCCAGAACGTGCGCGTAGGTCTGCGCCGACGGAGCATAGCGCGCAAGGAATTGTTCGTTCGTCAGCCATCGGTGCGGGCCGCCCGGCGCGCTCTGCCTGGTGATGAAGGCGCGAAGCCCGGCTTCGTTGCGGTATCGCAGCGTCAGGCTGAGTGCGAGCCGTGCCGAAGGCGAGGCGGCTCCGAGGTCGCGGTAGCGCACGCCGCCCCCGCGCGGGGTGCCGGCGACGACGTCGCCTTCAGACGCGCCTGCGGTCTTCGACGGCTGCGCCGCCGGCAGCGCGCTTGCGGCGTTGGGGACCATCGCCGAGGGCGTGCTACACGAAGCGAGCGCCGCGGCGGCGCTCGCAATCAGGAAACGAAAGAGCGGCGATCGATGCACGGTGACGTTCCTCTAGTCGGGCGGTTGAGCGAGTGGTTACGGTGCGAACGGCGGGCTGACGGCGACGCCGTTGGGCGCAAGCAGGTCGATCGAGTTTTGCGGGACGGGATACGCCAGTTCGACGTTACCGTTCGGATAGGCCAGCTTCCAGATCTCGCTGGGGGCGTTAAAGAGCGTCCCGTATACCCACAGCGCCGAACCCCCATCGCCGAAGGTCAACCCGAAGACCGGTAGATTTGCGAACGAAAGCGACGTTGCGTGCGATGGAATCGAGGAACCGGGCGGATATGCCAGCAGATATTCGACCGGTGTGACGCCGTTGGAAAAAACGCTGACGACGGCACGGCCCTTGGCGTCGAAGGCGGGGCCGGCGCCGCTGTAACCGCTGATCGCGCTGCCCGCCTGGAGTTGGGTCGTCCACGTTTTCGAACCGGGCGAGTACGTCGTCAGGCATCCCAACAGCGGCCCGCTCGCGTTGCAAGTCGCGGGGCTGCTGCTGTACGGCTGCCACCCGACCGCGAGATCGCCCTGCGGGTCGATCGCTATTCCGCCGATCGACGCCGGCGCAACGGCCGCATCGTTGGGCAGCAGTTTTCCGGTCGTGCTGCCCGGCCGAAACGCCTTCACGTGCGACGGGTGCGCCGATGCGGGCACGTCGTACCCGGCCGCGTAGACGGTGCCGTCCTTAGTGACGGCGAGCGCCCACGTCATCGTTCGCGGATTTTTCAAAACACGCATCGGAGTCGTGCTTCCGCGCGCGTACACGTAGATATTGCGCTGGCTGAAGCCGAGCACGTTCTTTCCCGATTCCGCCACGTAGACGTTTTGCTGCGAATCGACCGCGACCGGACCGCCGCCTTCGTTCAGCTCACCGACCAGCGTCAAGGTCGGGCTGCCGCTGCTCGACTCCTCGTAGATGTTCGTCTGTCCGCTGGAGACGCTGGTAATAACGCTGGCGTAGATCAGCGGCGCCGAGGAGTGGGCGAGACCCGGGGCGATCCAACTGCGGAAGGCCGGACGGCTCTGCGGCAAGCGCGCGAGCCGCGCGGCCGGACCTCGCACCGGCGGCGGAATCGAGGCCGCGCTGGATGCGTACGGAACTCCGGCGAAGAGCCCCGCGATCAGCAGAGCGAGGCGGCGTGGAAGCCGAGGCTGCATTGGCGTTGCTGTCTCCTAATACGGCGTCCCGGGCGTAGCCGGGGGATCGACCGCGATTTGCGAAAGCGTCGACGTTCCCGGTGTGATGCCTTGTGAGATCGAACCCTCGCGGGTGCCGCTGGCATAGTCGAAGATCGCGACGACGCCGGTCCCGCCCTCTTCGCCTTCGACGATCGGCTGGTCGACGACGAAGAGCGTCTTTCGATCGGCACTGAGCGCAAGGTTATCGCAACCGGTCAATCCTTGCGCGATCGTTCTCGCGGGCGTCGCGGCTCCCGGCGGGTAGATCTGTACTTCGTTGAGAGCGTGGTTGCAGACCAGGAGGTTGCCGTTACCGTCGAGCGCGATTCCCGACGTCGAGGTCACGTCGACGCGCAGCTGCCTTCCGCCGGAGTTTTCGGCCGGACGATAGCGGCGCAACTGATATTGCGACCCGTTGCTCATCGAGACGTAGAGATTGCTCTTATCGTCGATCGTCATGGAAACGGTTCCGTACGATGCCGGCAACGAGATCGTCCTGACGGGCGCCGGCGTACCGCCTCCGGGCTGCGTCGCGAGGGGAAACTCGAGGATCTTGCTGTTCGAACACCCGCTTCCGCAGTTGAGTGCGACGAAGAGATCGGATCCGGCCGCGAGCAGCGCGCCGGTAAACGGGATGCCGAACGAGGCTAGCGCATAGGCGCCGGACGGCAAAACGATTCCGCCGGAATAGCTTGCGACGCGGCCGCCTCGGCCGCGATAGACCACGACCGACAGCGTGCCCGTCACATAAAGATTCGAGGAGCCGTCGACGGCTAGGCCCGGCGCGGCCGTGCCGTAGTTGAGCCCATCGACGATGCGCCCGGCCAGCGTTGTGCCGGTATAGTACGGCACGGATCCGGAAGCGGTGTCGCCGACGTACAGCGTCGTCGTCGACGACGAGACGTGCGCGCGGGCCAACGAGGCCGGGAGCGCACCGTACGGCGCTTGCGACGCCGAGTTGGACGAACAAGCGGCGGCACCGCACAGCGCTACGAGAGCCACGCGGCGGCGAAGAAGTACGGGCAACATCACTCGATTCTATTCCGCCGCGCAACGCGACCGCATCCCCAAACGGGGGATGGAATTACGCGCGCTGCGCGCCGGCGATCTGATAGCGCGAGCGCAACCCCAAACGCCCGAGAATCGACCGGACGTGTGAGTCGACGGTGTGTTCGCTGATGTGCAGCTCGGCGGCGATGCTTCGGTTCGTCATCCCTTTGCGAACGAGCTCGGCGACCTCGCGCTCGCGCGCGGTCAGCATCGATTCGCCGTCGCTGCGGACGTCGAACGGATGCGCCGATGCCGGGACGCTGCCGGCCGGAAGGAGCGCGCGTGCGAGGCCGGCGAGGTGACGCCAACCCAACGTTTCGAAGCGGCGAATCGCCTCGCGCGCGGCGGCTTCGAACGCGCCTTCGGCGCGCTTGAGCGCGTAGGCGTCGAACAGCGCCAGGCACGCTCGTGCGACGTCGGCATTGGGCAGCGCGGCTCGCGACTCGATCAGCCGGCGTGCCTTGGGCAGATCCGAAGGCACCCCGAATCGGGCCACCGCGATCGGCAGCTCCCATATGGTGGCGACCGCATTGACGTGCCCCACCGCGCGGTGCAGCAGCCGGCGGGCTTCGTCGGGGCGTCCGCTGCGGACGTGCCACTCTGCGAAAGCACCCGCAACTGCGCCGACCGTCGACGGCTCACCGGAGACGAAGGCTTCGGAGACGACCCCGGGGCGCGTGCAGCGCGCAATCGCGTCGCGATCGCCGGCGTGCATGGCGATCTGCAGCCCGTTTTCCGTGAAGACCGAGTCGAGCAAGGCTGCCTGCGCGTCGTATTGGAGGCACTGGCGCAGGTATTCGTAGGCGTCTGAGTAGTCTCCGAGCTTGAACAGCATGTCGGCAAGCTCGAGGCACATGAACGGCGTCAGCCACGCGATGCGAAACCTCCTTGCCGCGAAGACCGCGTGCTGGTAGCACGAAAGCGCGAGTCCGGTGCGTCCGAGCGTCATCGCGTTGAAGCCGTACGAAGACCACACGACGACGGCGCGTACGAGATCGTCGTCGCGCTGCGCCGCCGCGACCGCGCGCTGAAACTCGGCGATCGCACCTTCAGCGTCGCCGCGTCCCGCCGCCAGATTTCCGCGCAGCCGATAGTACAGGACTTGGATGGTCGCGTCGTCGTCTTCGGAGACGGAACCCATCGCGCGAAGGCAGGTCGCGGCCTCCTCGTATTCATGCGAAGCCAGCAGCCGGCCCGAGAGCGTGCCGTACGCCAGCTTTCGAAGAGAAGCGTTTCCACTGGCTTCGGCGATGCGAATCGCTTCGAGAAGAAGCGAGCGCGCCGCCGCGATCTTTCCCTCGAGCGTGCGTTCGCGAGCCTTGAGCAGCAGGATATCGACGGCTTTTTTTGCCGACTCCGGACGTTCGGAGACCTCGGTGGGAACGCCGTCGAGAACCGAACGCGCCGCACCGGGACTCGGACCTAAGACGATCGCCTCCGCGAGCTTTTCGGAGATTCGAGCGCGCTCGTGCGGATCGAGCGGTCCGACTTCGAGGGCATCGGCGTAATACACCGAGGCGTCGGCGTAGAGGCAGCGCTCGCGGGCCGCGTCGCCCGCGCGTTCCAGGCCGCTCGCCAACCGCCGGGCGTCGGCAGCGTCGACGTCGCGCCGGCGTTTGCGCCGCATCCGCTCGGCCGCGCCGGCATTGCAGGCCGCGCACACCGATCGTCCCTGGGCGACGGGCTCGCGACAGCAGGTTGCGCAGCGGCCCGCCGCTCGGGCCCGGTCGCGACGCGCGGCCATCCAGGGCTGAGAAGTCCGGCCCATGGGCTCACAGTAACAGATTTCCGTTACTGTGAGCAAGAAAATCCCAAACGGGCTTCGGACGGGGCGCCTACTCCGGCTCGGCGAACCGCGGCCTCGACTGGGGGTAGCGGTGAGCTTTCCAATCGATGCCGTCCGCGCGCGCTTTCCGTCCTTGGCGGTCCGCGACGACGGGGTCCCGAGGGCCTATTTAGACAACCCCGCCGGAACGCAAGTGCCGGGGTCGGTTGCCGAGGCGGCGTCGGCGACGCTGCTGTACGCCAATGCGAACCTCGGGGGAGCTTTCCGCACCAGCGTCGCGGCCGGAGCGATCGTGCAGCGCGCGCACGAAGCGGCGGCGACCTTCCTGGGAGCGGCATCCTATCGCGAAGTCGCGATCGCGCAATCGATGACCAATTTGACGTTTGCGATGTCGCGCAGCATCGGGCGCACCCTCGAACGCGGCGACGAGATCGTGCTTACGCGCATGGATCACGACGCCAACGTCGCGCCGTGGCTGATGCTGGCCGAGGATCTGGGCCTGATCGTTCGCTGGGTTCCGTTCGATACGCGAACGTGGCGGGTCGAAGTCTCCGCGCTGTCGTCGCAGCTCACGTCGCGGACGCGCGTCGTTGCGCTGAGCTACGCGAGCAATCTCACCGGTTCCATAAACGACGTGCCGGCGCTGGTCGGCGCGGCCAAACGCAGCGGTGCGCTGGTCTTCGTGGACGCCGTCCAGCTTGCGCCGCACGCGCTCGTCGACGTGCGTGCGCTGGGCTGCGATTTTCTGGCTTGCTCTTCGTATAAGTTCTTCGGCCCGCACTTGGGCATCGTGTGGGGGCGGCAGGAACTGCTGGAGCGTTTGCCTGCGTATAAAGTTCGTCCCGCGACCGAAGACCTGCCCTGGAAGTTCGAGACGGGTACGCCGCAAGTCGAGCTGCTCGCCGCTTTGACGGCCGCAGTCGAATACTTCGCCTGGCTCGGAGCCGAAGCCGGCGAGCGCGGCGACGTACGCGCGCGTATCGCCCGAGCGTATCAGGCGGCTTCGGCCTGGGAGCGCGACCTCGCCGCGCGCCTGATCGACGGATTGCAGCGGATCGGAGGAATCGAGATTTACGGCATCGTCGAGCCGGCCCGGTACGCTTGGCGCGTTCCCACGGTTTCGTTTCGCCATGGCCGCGTCCGTCCGGACGACGTCGCGCGTGCCTTGGGAGCGGCCAACGTCTTTGCGTGGTCGGGTAACAACTACGCGCTCGAGGTCGTGCGTCAGCTCGGGATTCCCGAGGAAGAAGGCGTGGTTCGCATCGGCATCGCGCACTACAACACGCCGGCGGAAATCGACCGCGCTCTCGACGCGATCGCCGCTTTGTAGCGAACCGCCGATTATGCGCCTAAAATGACGACGTACGTTTGCCCCGTCCGCGGATTGCTTTGCGAATGCGATTGCTGCCGCTCGCGCTGATCTCGGCGTTGACGTTCCCATCCGGCGGACGGAAGAAGCGCAAGTTCGACCTGCCTAGGGCTTTCTCCCGAAAGATTCCGCGAGGGTGGGGCGCGCAGTAGGGATGCGGGCGGCCGAGGGAGTACCGTAACCCGCTTCTCGGGCCGTCGTAGCTTAGTGGTAAAGCACGCCCTTGGTAAGGGCGAGACCGCGGGTTCAATCCCCGCCGACGGCTCCATTTTTCGGCCGGCAAACGGATCTACGAGGGCAGCGCGAGACCGGTGCCGGCGACGTCTCGCTCCCACGCGAGCGGTGCGAGCACACCGCATGCCGGTAACGACGCCAGCGGTACAAACGGAAACTCACGGAGTATCCAGGCGCGGTCTGGGTGGGTCTGCAGCGCGCCGCTCGATGCCGGCGGTAAAGCGGGCGGCAACGGCTGGTGCTGCCGCAGGTCGTATTCGTCGATGACGTCGCGCACGTAGCTCTGGGTTTCCGCCGGCATCTTCGAGAGATGATCGCCCGTCGCCGAGACGTTTCCGGATCCGAAATTATAGGCCGCAATTCCCTCGGCTACGCCGAAGCGACGCACCAGATAACCCAGCGTGCGCGCGCCGCACTCGACGTTTTGCTCGGCGTCGAAACGATTGTGAATGCCGCAGTCGCTGGCCGTGTCCGAGGCCAGCTGCATCATGCCGATCGCGCCCGCCTTGCTGACCGCGCGCGGGTCGCCGCCGCTTTCGGCGTCGATCACCGCTCGTACCAGCGACGGATCCAATCCGCTCGCGGCCGCCCCGCGCACGGCATACCATTCGATCACGGGAGCGGGAAGGGGTGAGATGGTCGGACTGGGCGTCGGGACGGCCAGCATCGCAGCCAGCAGAAGCACCCCGCGGAGGTACCCCGTTTGCTCAAAACTATGCGTTGCGGGCGCTCGGCGGCGGTGCCCGTTACCAGAGCGATCCTTCGGCGACCAGGATGTAGAGAATCGGTCCCAGCCCCCAGATGATGCTCACGACGAACCAGACGACCTTCTTTCCTCCCGACATGTCGGCTCGCGCCAGCAGATTGATCCACATGAGGATCATGGCGATCGGATGCAGGATGACCGAGAGCAGAATTTCGAGCAGCAGCTTCATGCTCGAGATATTCCACGAGACGGGGGCCGGCACCGACCGCCGCCCTGAAGTGTTTATGCGGTCACGGAGGGGAGCGCTATGAAGGTACTGGTACTCGGGGCGACTGGGTTCGTCGGCGGCGGGATCGCGCGCGCGTTACAAGCGGCCGGCCACGAGGTTGCCGCGGTCGCGCGCACCGACGCCGCGGAGCGTCGCCTGCGGGCTCGCGGCTATGCCGTCGTGCGCGGCGACGTCGCGCAACCGCAGTCGCTGATCGACGCGGCGCGCCGCGCCGATGCGACGGTCTACTGCGTGCAACTCTCGATCGCGGAGGCACCCGAAATCGAGGCCGCGGCCTTGCGAGCCTTCGCGGCCGCGCTGGAAACGTCGAACAAAACCTTGCTGTACACCAGCGGCGTGTGGTATTACGGACCCGCGCCCGAGCCGGTCGACGAGACGGCGCCGCCGAATCCGCCGCCGTTCGTTGCGGCCCGGCCGCGGCTCGAACGCATCGTACTCGACGGAACGAGCCGGGGTATTCGAGCGATCGTGGTGCGGCCGGGCGACGTCTACGGCGAAGGAAAAGGCTTGCCGGCGCTGTTCGTCGCGTCGGCGCGTGAAAACGGCGCCGCGCGCACGTTCGGAGAGGGGGCCAATCATTGGCCGGTCGTGCACGTCGACGATCTCGGACGGCTGTTCGCGGCTGCGCTGGAACGCGGCCAACCCGGCGACGTCTTCAACGCGACCGACGAAACGTCGTTTACACAACTGGACATCGCGCGCGCCGCCAGCCGTGGAGCCGGAGCCGGCGGCGCCACCGCAGTTTGGGCAATCGCCGACGCGGCCGCCGCCATGGGGCCTTGGGTGGCGGCACTCGCGATGGACCAGCGCGTCAGCTCGGCGCGGGCACGCCGGCGTCTTGGCTGGGAGCCGCGTGAGCTCACGATCCTCGAGGACCTCGAGCGCGGATCGTACGCCGGCGCATCCGCAAGCCGTCCCGCGGCGTTTGAAGAGACGTGAGCATGAAACACGACGTCGTTCCCGAGATCGAGAAGAGCGAGGCCGAATGGAAGGCGCAACTCGGTCCCGACCGTTATCACATCCTGCGCGAGGCCGGAACCGAAGCGCCGTTCACGGGCAGTCTCCTGAATCAGAAAGACGGCGGCACGTATCTCTGCGGTGCCTGTGGGGCCGAGCTGTTCACCTCGGATTCGAAATTCGATTCGCACTGTGGCTGGCCGAGCTTCACGACGCCGCAAGAGCGCGAGAACGTCCGGCTGCTCGACGACCACAGCTACGGCATGCACCGGATCGAAGTCCGCTGCAAGCGCTGTGACTCGCACCTCGGGCACGTCTTCGACGACGGCCCTGGACCGGAAGGAACGCGCTATTGCATCAACTCACGTTCGCTCGACTTTCGTCCTTCGTCCTAGCGCTCGCGCTTAGCGTGGCGCCGGCTGCCGCTCAGCCGGCGGCGGTGAGCGTCCTGTACGCGGGTTCGCTGGTAACGCCGATGGAGGGTCCGATCAAGGCGGATCTCCATCGGCAGGGCGTCGATTTTCAGGGCGAACCCGGCGGCAGCGCAAAGCTCGCGAACTTTATTCTCGCCGGCGTGCGATCGCCGGACGTCTTCATCGCCGTGGATCCCACGTTGCTCGCGAAGCTCGGTTCGCGCGTCGCGTCCTCAACGACATTCGCGTCGACCACCCTGGGCGTCGCCTGGTCGCCGAAATCGCGGTACGCGCCGCTGTTCGCGCGCGTTGCGGCGGGCGCGGAATCGCTGGCCAAAGCGCTGGCGACGCCGAACCTGAAGATCGGCCGCACCGACCCCAGGCTCGATCCAAAAGGAAGGTACACCGTCGCGAGCATGAACGCGTGGCTGGGGACCGGTCCGGCTGTCGCCATTCTCGGCGTTTCGGAGAATCCCGCGCAGATTTTCCCCGAAGAAGACTTGCTCGCGCGCGTCGACACGGGCGAAGCCGACGTGGGATTTTTCTACAAGACCGAAGCCGTCGCGCGCGGATTTCCGTTCGTACCTCTGCCGCCCGAGGCGGCCGCGGCGGCTCGCATCGAGTACGCATTGGCGATCATGAGGGATGCACCCCATCCGCAGCAAGCGCGGACGTTCGCGAACTTCGTGCTGCGTGGTGCGGGCCGCGCGATCTTAGAGAGGGCCGGACTTACCTATCTCACGGCGGCGGGTAACCCGTAATTTCGCGGATCGCCCGGTAAAGCGGCGCCAGCCGGTCGTAGAGCCGAAGATAGACGCGGCGGTAGAGCGACTCGTAGAGCTCGCGCCGTTCGGGGACCGGTTCGAAGGTTTGCGACGTGCGCGTCATGGCTGCGACGGCGGCGGCGAAGTTCGGGTGCATCTTCAAGCCGACGGCGGCGTCGATGGCGGCGCCCAAACCGGAAGCTTCGTAAACGTGCGGGCGCGCCGCCGGCAAACCGAAAATGTCGCTGGTCAACTGCATCGCTGCGTCGCTCTGCGAGCCTCCGCCGCAAACCCGCAAAGCCGTAACCGGCGTTCGCGTGCGGCGCTCGATCCGCTCCTTGCCGTCACGCAGCGCGTAGGCGAGCCCTTCGAGGATGGCACGGTACAGGTGCGCGCGACCGTGGACGTCGCCGAACCCGACGATCGCGCCCTTTGCGTCGGGCGTACGCAAGCCGGGCGACCAATACGGCTGCAGCATCAGCCCCATCGCGCCGGGCGGCACGGAGGCGACGAGTTCGTCGAAGAGCGTTTCGGGAGCGATGCCGGATCGCTGCGACGCTTCGCGCTCGAGCGTCCCGAACTGCTCCTTGAACCAGCTGACCATCCAGTATCCGCGAAAGATTTGCACCTCGACGTCGTAGGCGTTCGGAATCGCCGACGGATACGGTGGAACCATCGGCGTCGCTTCCACGTAACGGTCCGAGCACACGTTGATCGTCGCCGTCGTGCCGTAGCTCAAGCACGCGACGTCAGGTCGAACGCAGCCCGCTCCCAAGACTTCGCAGGCTTTGTCCGCCGCCGCAGCCAGGACCGGAAGTCCTGCGGGCAGGCCGGTAGCGCCGGCTGCCTGCGCGGTCAGCGAACCGAGGATCTCGCCCGGGACGGCCAGCTCCGGGAGCATCTCGGGTATGACCGCCAGCGCCCGCCACTTCCAATCGCCCGGGCCGGCCCAGCGCAGGTGTTTGAAGTCGAAGGGTTGATACCCGACCTGGGATCCGGCCGAGTCCGCGAACCGTCCGGTCAGGCAATAATTGAGGTAGCCCGAAAGCAACAGCAGCTTCGACGTCTGCTTCCACGTTTGCGGCTCGCATGCAGCCAGCCAGTTCGCTTCGGCTTCGTGCTGAAAATACCGCACCGTGTCGGCAACGCCGGCGAGCCGAAAGGCCGCGCGCAGCGGCCAGCCGACCTGCGGGACCCGGGAACTCTTGCGCTGATCCAGCCAGGTGATGGCCGGGCGTAACGGCCGGCCCGAAGCGTCGACGGCGACCGTCGTCGCACGTTGCGTCGTCACCGCGACGCCGGCGATTCGCGAACGCAGCTCGGGATGCTCGGCGAGCAGGGCGCGTACGGCCTCACAGGCGTGCCGCCAGAAACCCTGTGCGTCGTGTTCGTGCCACCCCGGCCGAGCTGCGACGTAGTCGTCGAGCTCGATGCGGCTCTTCGCCAAGAGCTCGCCGCTCCCGTCGAAGGCGAGCGCGCGAACGCTCTGCGTGCCGTTGTCGATCGCCAGCACGAGATCGCCGTTCATGCCGGTACTCCGTAGTTCGCGTGCACGCGTGCGAGATACGCAGCTCGTTCGCGCGCCCAGCGCGCCGAGTCCCAGCCCAGTTCCTGCGCGCACGTCGCCGCGATGCGATCGAAATGCTCGGAGGCGCCGTCGCGCAGGAGAAGACCGGCGCGCGTCCGCCGCAGCAGCAAGTCGTCGAGATGCAGCACCGATTCGTGGCGCGCGCTCCAGCGCAGTTCGGCCCACGTAAACGGCGTGTTGCCGATGGTTTGCAAATCGTCCGCGGCGGCGCGCGCGACCACGTCGGCGCACGCGCTTCCGAAGCGACCCGTCAGCCGGCGCCACGTTTCCGGATCCACGCCCGCGACCCGCGGGATTGCGGAGTTCGAGAACGCCCGGCGCGCCTGGAGGTCGAACGGCGGCAGCGCGGGCGCAGCCGCGCGCAGCGCATCCATCGCCATCGGGCGGAAGGTCGTCAGTTTCCCCCCCGTAATCGTAATCAGTCCCGAATCCTTCCACACGACGTGATCGCGGCTGGCTTTGGAAGGCGGCGCCGCGGTGGTGTCGACGATCGGGCGGACTCCGGCGAACGTCGCGACGACGCCGGGGACTGCGTCGAGATTTGGAAACGCGAACGACAGCGCTTCGCGCAAATACTCGGCTTCGCGCGGCGAGATCGCCGGTTCTCGCACGAGCGACTCGCCGTGATCGAGATCCGTGGTGCCGACCAGAATGCGCCCTAGCCACGGATAGGCGAAGACCGGACGGCCGTCGGCGGGATGTTCGAACGCGACGCACCGCGTCAGCGGCAACCGGGCCGGATCGAGGACGAGGTGGCTGCCGCGCAGCGGCCGCAGACGCGGTGGCGCGCCGAGCGCCGCCCGGAGTCCGTCGGCGTACGCACCCGTCGCGTTGATCACGGCACGCGCCGCGACGTCGAAGCCGTCAGGATTCCCGGAGCTGCGGACGCGTACGCCGCGAACGCTCCCGGCCGCAATCAGTGGGGCGGCTTCGGCGTAATTGACCGCGATCGCTCCGAGCGCGCACGCTTCCTGTAGCAATCGCAGAACCAGCCGCGCGTCGCCGGTAGTGGCGTCGAGATACGCGTGCGCTCCGGTCAGGCCGCGTTCGTCCAGCGGCGGCACCAGTGCGAGCGTCGCCTGACGATCGAGGTAGCGATGCCGCCAGGATCGCGCGAGCAGGTCGTAAAGGGCCAAACCCAGCGCCAGCGTCGTGCGCGACGGCTTTCGGCCGCGATAGTGCGGCATGACGAACTCGACCGGCTCGACCAGGCCGGGAAGGTCGCGAAGCAGGGCTTGACGCTCGCGAACCGACTCGCGCGTCAATCCCAGCTTTCCTTCGCGGAGGTACCGCAAGCCGCCGTGCACGAGCTTGGACGAACGGCTCGAGGTTCCGGACGCGAAGTCGCCGCGCTCGACGAGCGCGGCCCGCAAACCGCGACGGCTGGCTTCGTACAAAACCGCCGCGCCGGTCACGCCGCCGCCGACGATCGCGAGATCGAACGCGCCGCCGCGGCGCAGGCGCTCGAGCGCCTCGTGGCGTGCGATCACACCAGTTTTCCGGGGTTCATGATTCCGTCGGGATCGAAATACGCGAACGCCGCGCGCAGCAGACCGATGCCGAGCGGCCCTTTCTCGGCTTCCAGGTAGGGCTTATGGTCGAGACCGACGCCGTGCTGGTGGCTGATGGTTCCGCCGCTGGCGACGATCGCCTCGCTGACGTTTCGCTTCAGCCGCGACCATCGCGCAACGTTTGCGTCGTAGTCGGCCAGGATGGGAAAAATGACGGTGGAGTAGACGCTCGATCCTTGCGGATACACGTGCGAAAGGTGCGTGTACGCGTGCACTGGTTCGCGGCCGAACGCCGCCCGCGCGGCGCTTTCCATCGACGCGACGGTCGCCTCGACGCGCGGCCAGTCGACGGCGGTTTCGAACGTGTCGACCGCATAGCCGCGCTCCCACAAAGCGTTGCGGAGGTAGACGCCGGCGAAACGCTGCCGTTTCCAGCGGTCGCCGATCCGCGGTCCGGCGTCGATGCCGCCGCCGCGCCGCCATATCCGGCGTGCCGATTCGAAAGCGGTGCGCGCAGACGCTTTCGTACCGGTGATTCCGAGGATGAGAAGGCACGCAGCCTCGCGCGCTCCGCGCATCGAGAGATAGCCCTGCTGCAATCGCTTTGCCGTCCCGCCGCCTGCGAGCCGCATCGCGGTCAGCGTCTCGGCCGCATTCGAGAGGCGGACCATCGAGAGCGGGATGCCGCTTTGCGAAAGCTCGCGCGCCGTTGCGAACGCCTCCGGCCACGCGCGAAAGAATATTCCGTGAAACGATTCTTCTTCGGGAAGCGGACGGACGCGAACGACCGCATCGGTAACGAAACCGATTCGGCCTTCGGATCCCAAGACGGCCTCACGGAGATCGGGACCGGCGGCCGAGGCCGGCACCGTCGGAATTCGCAGGGTCCCGATCGGCGTTTCGACCGTGCCGCCCGCAAAAAGCGCTTCGATGCGTCCGTAGTAGAGCGATTGCTGACCGGAGGAACGCGTCACGATCCATCCGCCCAGCGTCGAGTACTCGAACGACTGCGGAAAGTGCCCGAGCGTGTAACCGGCGCCGTTGAGCGCCGCTTCGATCCGCGGGCCGGGCGTGCCGGCGCCGAAGGTTGCGAGACGGCTCGCGCGATCCAGCTCCAACAATCCGCAGCGCCGTGACGTCGACACGGCAACCACGGGCGTTTCGGGTGAGGACCCTACGGGCGCGAGATGACCGGCAACGCTCGTGCCGCCGCCGTACGGAACCAGTGCCGCACCGGTCTGCCGTGCGAATTCGATCAGTCCGCGAAACTCTTCGCCCGTGCTCGGAAACGCGACCGCGTCGGGAAAGCAGCCGATGCGGCCGAAGCGCAGCGCAAACCAATCGGCGAGGCTCTGTCCGCGAGCGTGACGCACGCGCGCCTCGGCCGAGGCGTCGAGGCCGGCGTGCACGGGAAGACGGCTCGGAGGAACCGCGGCCGTCACCGACGCCAGATCGGCGTCGCGGGGGAGCGCCGGTACGCCCAGGCGCTCGCGCAAGTACGCGAGCGCGCCGCGAGGCAGCTCGGCGCAAACGCGCGGGTCGCCCCATCCGTTCCAGCGGCGCTCGGACACGCGCTGGGGATTCGTTGAACCGGCCGTTACGCCCGCTTCGCGCCCGGCTCGCCGGCGCGGCTGCTCAGCATCGCATCGAGCGCAGCGAAGATGCGATCGACGGCGGGGCGGCGGTAGTCGAAAACCGGATCTGCCGGAACCGGCGGTACGAGCATCGGCGCGTTGGCCTCGAAGACGACGACGTTCCCGCGGTCGTCGAGGGCGAAATCGATCCCCGCGTAGTCG
Source organism: Candidatus Acidiferrales bacterium (assembly GCA_035502675.1). Lineage (GTDB taxonomy): Bacteria > Vulcanimicrobiota > Vulcanimicrobiia > Vulcanimicrobiales > Vulcanimicrobiaceae > DATJUC01. The sequence continues at coordinate 22,302 of DATJUC010000165.1, forward strand.
AGCTGCAGCGCCTCGGCAATCGACTCCAGCGCGCGCATTGCATCTTCGCCGACTGCCGAGCGCGCGTCTTCGAGAAAACGGCGCTCCTCTTCCCGGTGTGCGGGGTCGCTGGCCGTCCGAGCGGTAAAGTAGTGGACTTTCCAATCTTGCGAAACCGCCAGGTGCAGCGGGTAGAGCTTTCCGTCGACGATCATCGTCCGATACTTGCGAACCAGGCCGTCGCGAGAGCGCGTGTCGAGATACTCGATCGCCAACAGCTCGTTACCCGGAAGCCCGTCGACGGCGGGCCGCAAACCGTCGGGCGAATCGATTTTGACGAAGTGATGTCCGGTGTGAAAGCCGGGCGAGCGCAGCAGGAATGGCAGCCCGAACCCGCTTTCCCGGAGCCGCTGGATCGCGTGCGGAGCGGCGAGCTCCCGGCGTGAGAAGCGCTGCGTGCGGGCCGTGACGACGCCGGGCAGCTCGCCCAGGCGGACGGACGTCTCGCAGCGGGTCGTGCGGGCGACGTTCTCGGGTATGTTGATCGCGGGAGCGTTGGTTCGCCGCAGCAGCGCGCACGCGTTGTCGAGCGCGCGAGCGCTGAGATCGGCGTCGCCGATCGCGTTGAAAACGAACGCGTGAAACGGCAGGAACTCCGAAGGGTCGTAGTACTCCGCAAAAAGCTTGGTGACCAGGTACCGGCGGTCGTCCAAGAAATGTTCGGTGTTCACGTTGCCGCCGAGGGCCGAAATCAGCAGCAGTACCGCCGTAGCCCGCCCGGTGCCGCGATACGGCAGCACCGCAATGGATCGGCCGCGATAACCGAGGTCGCGGTGTTCTTCTGCGCCGGCCAGGTCCCCCAGGCGCTCCAAGACGTTGGCCATGCCTCGATGTGCGTCGACGCAGCCGGGGTCGACCGCCAAAGCGGCCTCGAACTGTTCGCGCGCTTGCCAAAGCTCGCCGTTGTCGTAGAGCGCGTTGCCGTAGTTGACGCGCGACATGAGATCGTTCGGATGCGCGGCGACGGCCTGTCGGTACGCGGTGCGCGCCGCGCTTCGAAAGCCGGTGTTGAAGAGCAGCGTGCCGAGGTTGTTGAGCGCGCCCCGGTGCGTCGCGTCGGCGGCGAGCGCCCGCACGTACTCGGCTTTCGCCTCCTCGTCACGCCCGCAAGCGTGGTGCTCCAGCGCTTGCTCGAAGAATCGCTCGGCGTCGGACGGCGTCACGCCGGCTCATTCGCGAGGATGCAGCCTCGGCGCCTGGGAAGACTCGTGACGTGACGGTAAAGGCCCAGTTTCCCGACGAGCAAACCACCGACGGCGCGTTCGAGCGCCAAGCCGACGCGTTTCGAAACGACCTCGGCACGGAGGAATATCCGGCCGAAGCCGGTCGCTATCACCTGTACGTCTCGCTCGCATGTCCGTGGGCGCACCGCACGGTCATCGCGCGCAAGCTGCAGCGTCTGGAATCCGCCATCGGCATGACCGTGGTCGATCCGGTGCGCGACGAGCGCGGCTGGCGATTGGGCACGGGTTTGGGCGAGGCCGATCCGCTCAACGGCTGGGCTTTTCTCAGCGAGGCGTATTTTTCGACCGACCCCGGCTATCGCGGCCGCGTGACCGTGCCGGTGCTTTGGGACGTACGGCGGAGGCGGATCGCCAGCAACTCCGACGACGACATTCTGCGCGCGTTCGGAACGTCGTTCCGCGCGCTCGGCGGCGGCAACCTCGATCTCTATCCGCAGCATTTGCGACCGGAGATCGACGCGCTCAACGATTTGCTCTACGAAACGGTCAACGACGGCGTCTATCGAGCCGGCTTCGCTACCTCGCAGCACGTTTACGATCGTGCCGCGTACCGCGTCTTCGAGACGCTCGACGCCATGGAAGAGCGCCTTGCGAACCGGCGATATTTGTTCGGCTCCGCGCCGGTCGAGACCGATTGGCGCTTCTTCGTCACCCTGATCCGCTTCGACGCCGTCTACTTCGGGCATTTCAAGTGCAACCTCCGGCGCATCGCCGATTACCCCAACCTGTTCGGGTATTTGCGCGACCTCTACCAGATCGACGGCGTCGCGGAGACGGTGGACTTCGAGCACATCAAGCGCCACTATTACTACACCCACGACGACATCAACCCGACGCGTATCGTCCCGATCGGCCCCCTCCAAGATCTTCTGGCTCCCCACGGCCGCGAGCCGCTGTGAGCTTGGCGATCCGCCGGGAACCAAAGCAACCGGCCGAGGGGTTCACAGGCCCATTTATGGGAGTTCCCTGTACAATCGCCTCATGAAATACGTCTTCATCGCGCTTTCGCTAGCGCTGGCGTTCGGCCCGGTGGCGGCCCAAGCCGACGACCAATCCACCCCGCCGCAATTGACCCAGCAGCAGCGTCAACAGCTCCGGCAAACGTTCGAGCAGTTCCGGCAGCAAGAGCATCAGCTTCACACGCAGCTGCGCAGCCAGATCTTGAACTCGATCTCGCCGGCGCACCGCCAGACGATCGCCGGGATCATCGGATCGCTGGCCATTTCGCCTAATCCCAATCCGCAGACGGCCGCGCGTCAGATCGACGGCCTCCTCTCGCAGACCGAGCAGCAGCGGATCCTTTCGCTTCACAACTCCTACCGTACGCAGGAGCGCAATCTGCACGAGCAAATGCGCGCGCAGCTTCAGAAAGAGCTGCCCGCCGGCATGCAGCGGCATTGGGGGCAAGACCACGGCATGAACTCCAATCACATGCAGCCCCCCAATCTCGATGCCGGGACGGTGCTTCTCAAGACGCTCGCGCACCCCGACATGCCGATGATGGGACCGCACCCTGGAATGTGGCCGGGAGGTCCCGGCGGCCGCTAACTGGCAGCGAACCCTCTGGCTCATGGTGACGGTGCAGGCGTTGATGTCCTGCGCCTTCTCCATTTCTGGACCGTTCTTGCCGCTCTTCATCATCCAGCTCGGCGTGAAACCGATTTCCGCCGTCGATCTCTGGGCCGGCGCGATCGCGTCGGTCAATTTTTTGATGGCGGCGATTTTTTCACCGGTCTGGGGCGGCGTCGCCGATCGCGTCGGCCGCAAACCCATGGTGGTCCGGTCGTGCATAGCGATCTGCGCGTTTACCGCGCTGATGGGGTTGACGCAGAACGTGTGGGAGCTCTTCGGCGCGCGCGCGGCGATGGGAATATTCAGCGGCTTCTCGGCGGCCGCACTCGCGCTGGTCGGAACGCAAGTGCCCGAGGAGTACTTGGGGTTTTCGCTCGGGTGGATGGCGACCGGACAGCTCGTGGGCGGCCTCGCCGGACCGCTCCTCGGCGGCTTTTTGGCCGATCGCCTGCACGATTATCGAACGGTTTTCTTTTTGACCTCGGCGTTCGCGCTGTTCGCGACGCTCGTGTGTACGCTGTTCGTGCCCGAGCGGTTCGAGCCGCGCAAGGGCGCCGCCCGGCCGGGCTCCATCCTGCAGCGTTTCGCTGAAATCGTCCGGCATCCGCAACTGTTACCGATGTTCGTCGTCGTGCTGCTCGCGCAGGTCGCCGCCTTCGGCGCGCAACCGATCGTACCGCTGTTCGTTCGGGAGCTGGTCGGCAACGCGCCCTGGCTGGGCACGGCCGCCGGTGCGGCGTTTGCGGTCGTGGGCTTGGCAGACTTGATCGCTTCGCCATTTTTGGGAAAGCGCAGCGATCGAGTCGGATATCGCCGCGTGCTGCTGATCTCGCTCGCCGGCGTCACGGTCTTCACGCTGCCGCAGGGATTCGCCGGCGGCATCGTTGCCTTCATCGCGCTGCGCTTCGGGGTCGGCGCGTTTCTGGGCGGCGTCTTGCCGACCGCCAACGCATTGATCGGCCGCATGTTCTCGGCGGAGCGGCGCGGACAGGTTTACGGCGTTACGTCCAGCGCGACGTTTCTTGGAATGTTTCTCGGACCGGCGCTCGGCGGTGCAATCGCGGCGCGGTTCGGCTTTGCGGCCGTGTTCCTGACCATCGGCACGATCACGCTGGCGAACCTCGTCTGGGTTGCGGTCAGCGTACCGAAGGCGCCGGCGGCGCCGCAAGCGACGTCGAACGGCTGAAGACCGCGACGAGCCGCTCGATGCCCTCGCGGTCCGACAGCGAGAACCGCGCGAGGGTGGGGCTGTCCACGTCGAAGACGCCGACGACTTCGCCGCCGTACAACAGCGGTACGACGAGTTCGGACCGCGATGCCGTGTCGCAGGCGATGTGCCCGTCGAACGTTCGAACGTCGTCCACGACGACGGTCGCGCGGCGGGTAACGGCGGCGCCGCAAACTCCGCTGCCGGCAGACAAGCGAGTGCATGCTGGCTTGCCGCAAAACGGACCGAGCACGAGTTCGTTGCGGGCGCGCACGAAGTAAAAGCCCGCCCAGTTGAGGCCGGGCACCTCCGAAAGAACGAAGGCCGCGAAGTTGGCGGCATTCGCGATCGGGTCGGGCTCGCCGTCCAACAATGCGTGAACTTGACGCTCCAGCAGCTCGTAGGAAACGGACATGCGCCCAGGTTCGACGAAGCCAGGCCGTCACCCCGAGGGACGAGGGGGATGGTTGGAGGACGGTTGTGACGGAGCACGCAGTCCAGCTCGACCGGTCGAGGATCAGCGATCGGGCTTTGATGCGCTCGGTGGCCAACTTATTGGCTGCCGACCTTTCGTTGGGAGATCTCTTCGAACGGCTGACCAACATGCTGCCGGAGTATCTCGACTCGTCCGTCGTATTCGTCGCGCTCGCGAGGCCGGACGGCCAGCACACCATCGAGTATTTCTACGACCACGGGCAGACTCGGCGGTATCCGCACATTCCGCTGGGCGAGCATTCGCGGGCGCGCGAGGTCATTCGGACCGGCGAGCCGATCTGGGGAAACTCTCCGTCGGTTTGGGCGCCCGAAGGGTCGGAGCCGATTCACAAAGACCGCCCGTGGACCAACGACACGGTCTCGGCCATCTTCGTGCCGATGCGCGCGGCCGGCGCAACCGTCGGGTGCCTCTCGGTGCAGAGCACGCGCCCCGGCGCGTATACGATGGACGAAGTCGAACTGGTGGCGGCGCTGGGTCATTACGTCGGCGTGGCGCTCGAGAATCAGCGGATGTACCAGCAGCTTCAGCGGACGGCCGAGTACGACGCCATGACCGGCCTGGCCAGCTTCCCCAAGCTTTCGCGCGCCCTCGACGAGGCGCTGATGTCGTCCACGTCGATGCGCCCTACGACGGTGCTGGTGTTGGACGTCGTGAACTTTGCCGCGTTCAACGAAGTCCACGGCTACGACGAAGGCGATCAAGTTCTGCGGCGCGTCGGCGACGCACTTCGCGAGTTCGAGGAAGAGGGCGTCGTCGCGGCGCGCTACGGCGGCGACGTGTTCATGATAATGCTCGCGAGCAGCACGCCGGAAGAGTCCGAGCGGTTCGTGG
>DATJUC010000166.1:0-3237 GCA_035502675.1 Candidatus Acidiferrales bacterium
TGCAGGGCATCTGGCTGCCGCAACGCGGATACCCGTACGCCTCGACGCCGCTGTGGGCCGGCATCTACATGCTGCCGCTCACGGCCGGATTCCTGATCGCGGGACCGGTTTCGGGCTATCTGTCGGATCGTTTCGGGGCGCGCTGGTTCGCAACCGGCGGCATGATCGGTGCGTGCGCCTCGTTCTTGCTGCTGCTGACGCTGCCGGCCAAACTTCGAATACGCACCGTTTGCCGGCATGCTGCTGCTCAACGGTCTTTCGATGGGACTCTTCACCGCGCCCAACACCGCGTCGATCATGAACGCGACGCCCGAAGACCAGCGCGGTGCGGCCTCGGGCATGCAATCGTCGCTGCAAATGACCGCGATGACGCTCTCGATCGGATCGTTTTTCTCGCTGGTGGTTTTGGGTCTGTCGCGCCGGCTGCTGCAAGCGCTGCTGCACGGCCTGGGCGCGCACGGCGTTCCCGCGGCCGTTGCGCGCCACGCGGCCGCCCTGCCGCCGGTCGGCGTGCTGTTCGCAGCGTTTCTGGGATACGATCCGATTCAAACCATTCTCGGCGACGCCGCGCGCTCGCTCGCAACGCCGAACTTGCAGTTCCTGGAAGGACGCAGCTTCTTTCCGAAACTGATCGCGGGTCCGTTTCTGGACGGCATGCACGTCACGTTCGCATTCGCGGCCGCGATGATGGCGGTCGCCGCGGCCGCGTCGTTTCTGCGCGAGCCGCCGGGCGCGCGCGGCTACGTCGCCACGCGGAAGGGCAGCGTCGACGCGCGTTCGCCGGTTCGGCGCCGTTAACCGGCGGTCGGGTGAAGCAGCGGCCGATAGCCCGCGCGCAAAACGCCGACGATCGCAGGCGGCGTGAGGACTTCGGCGTCGCCGCTCAGCGGGCGCGGGCGGCGCGCGACGTAGCCGCGATCCGACCATAAGAGAACGTCGCCGCCGCGAACGAGCCACGCGCCGCTATCCAGCCGGACGAACGCACCGTCGGGGAGTTCGCGGACGGCGGTGCGATGCGTACGCTTCACTTTTCCGGCGAGCCGCTGCGCGTGCAGGACGCGATCGATCGCATCGGCTCCGGCCGGCGACCCGTAGAGGCGCTCCCAAAGACTGCGAAACAGACGGTAATCGGCACGCCGGCATTCGGCGCACGGACGGTGGCCGGCGGCCAGCGCCGTGGCTTCGTCGAGAAAGAAGAGCTCGGTCCACGAATGCGGGTCCATGATCGGACGGCGAATGCCTTTATAAGAAAGGACGCACGCGATCCAACGCCGCGATTGCCAGCGGCGCACGATCCGGCGCCGGCCGTCGCAGAGAATTCCCCGGTTGCCGATCAGGAGACCGCGGCCCGCGAGGGCGGCGATCTCTCCATACGGCGTCACGCGGTTCTGCAGCGGCACTCGATCTCCCCAAAAAAAGACAGCGCACAGAGGTTCGCGCTCGCCGGTCGCATGACCCATAGGTCCCGGGACTTAGCTCGTCCGGCTCAAAGTTGAATTGGGCGCGATGCGCGCGACGAGAAGCCGTAGTAAAATCCCCTCACGATGACGCGTTGGAACTCGACGGCGCTGGTCGCGTTGTTCCTCGGATGCCTGGCCGGCTGCAGCGGTTCGGCCGGTGCCGGGGGTGCGCTCGCAGGCGCGTTGCCGGGCACGGCGACGACGGACAGCTCGTCGAGCGGCTACGGCGTCATCAAGCACGTGATCGTCGTGATTCAGGAGAATCGCAGCTTCGATAACTTCTTTGCGACCTATCCCGGCGCCGACGGGGCGCTCTCGGGCGAAACCAGCGACGGATCCACGGTTCCGCTCGCGCCGATCGCGTTGAAGAGCCGCCTCGTGCTCGACAACAGCTTCTTGGCCTTTCAAGTCGACTACGACGGCGGAAAGATGGATCAGTTCAACCTGGTGACGGTCAATCCGCACGAGCGCCGCTGTACCTGCGTCTACGCATACGTCCGGCGCGGCGACATCGAGCCCTATTGGACGATGGCGCGGCAGTACGTTCTCGGCGACCACATGTTCACGACCGAAGCCAGCGGCAGCTTTACCGGGCATCAGGATTTGATTCGCGGCAGCGCCGAGCTGAGCTCGGGAATTTCACTGATCGACTTTCCGACCAGCGAGCCGTGGGGCTGCGACGCTCCGACGGGTACGGTGACGACGCTGCTGACGTCGACCACGCTGTTGCCGGGAAGCTGGAAGTACCAGGCCAATAAAGGGCCGTTTCCGTGCCTTTCGTACGCGACGCTGCGCGATTTGCTCGACGCCAAAGGCGTGACCTGGAAATACTATACGCCGGCAGTACACGATCCCGACAACGGCGGCCAGGTGTGGGACGCGTTCGACGCGATCAGCGCGGTTCGCAACGGTCCCGAGTGGAATACCAACGTTTCGTCCCCGAATACCAATTTTTTCAGCGACGTTTCGGCGAACGCGCTGCCGGCGGTTTCGTGGGTCGTTCCCGACGGTCAGAACTCCGACCATCCGGCGCAGCAGTTCTGGCACGTCAGCAGCGATACCGGGCCGTCGTGGGTGGCCTCGATCGTCAACGCCATCGGACGGAGCCCGTATTGGAACTCGACCGCGATCGTCGTGGTGTGGGACGATTGGGGCGGCTGGTACGATCACGTGCCGCCGCCGCAGCTGGACTACAAAGGCCTGGGGTTCCGCGTTCCGCTGCTGGTGATTTCGCCGTACGCCAAGGCCGGATACGTCTCGCACACGCAGTACGAATCGGGCAGTATCCTGCGTTTCATCGAGGACACGTTCGGGCTGGGGCGGCTGGGAACCAGCGACACGCGCGCCAACAGCATCGCCGACGCGTTCGATTTCGGCGCAAGCCCCCGGAAATTCAAAACGATCCCGGCTAAGTACTCCAAGTCGTTCTTCCTGCACCAAAAACCCTCGAACATACCGGTCGACACGCAGTAGCCTAGCGCGAAAGGCCTACCGCGTAGGCCGCAGCGCACTGGTTTTTGCCCCGCACCGGAGATAGGCTAGGGCCATGACAAACGTCGGTAAACGTACGTGCGTCTTCGCGTTGTTGGCGATTGCCGCCGCGTGTAACGGGCAGCACGGAGGTGCCCTGCTGCCCACGTCCACCGCCGCGCGCCACGCGCACGTCCGTCCGCAGGACGCCGCCTCGAACTACGAGGCCGTGGTGCTGGGCGATAATCCTACGGGCTACTACCGGCTGGACGACACCGGTGCGGTGGCGGCCGACAGCAGCGGGAAC
>DATJUC010000167.1:0-9915 GCA_035502675.1 Candidatus Acidiferrales bacterium
CGATCTGACGCTCCATCACCACCCGCGCGGCGGTCGCCGCCTTCGCGACGCGCGGCGCAAAGCGCACGCGAACGTCGTTGCGCTCGCCGGTATGCAGGACGCCGCTGATCGAACCGCCCGCGTACTCCTCGATATCGAAGCCTGCGGGGCGCACGAACGTCGTGGCCCGCACGACCGGCTCGGTAACGCTGTCGACTGCAAACGTTCGCTTGTCCTTGCGCGCGTGATCGTAACCGACGCAGTAGACCCGGCCGTTGTTGATGATGAATCCGTAAGGGTCGACGACCCGCGTGCTGGCGTTACCGTCCTTGTCGAGATACGAGAACTGCACCGTTCGCGACGAGCGCTCCGCCGACGAGAGCAGCGCGAACGCGCGCTCGCCGGCCGGATCGAGCCGGATCTCGGAGAGCCGGAAAGAAACCGGCGACGGGAGCTCGACGCGCGCTTTGGCGGAGCGGCCGGCCGTACCCACGAGTTTCTCGGTCACCTCGTCGATCGACGACCCGATCGCGCCGCCGATGCTGGCGCCCAGAGCGCGCAGAGCGACGAGCCCGAAAAGCTCGCCGTTGGAAAGATCGAGGCGCTTGAGAGAGTAGCCGTCCGCAAACCGGTACGTGCCCGACGTCCGGTCGAAATACCACGGGAACCCGGCTTCCGAAAGGATGGACAGATATCGTCGCAGGCTGCGCGTGCTCGGGCGCCGGCCCCCTTCGGCAATACGTTCCTTGAGCGATTCGAAGGAGTGGTTGGCCTCGTCGATTGCGTTGAGCAATCGCACGAGCAGGACGATCTTCGGCTCGTTCGACGCCTCGAGCAGCGCTGACATACTATTGCTACTACGCGCCGCGGGAGCCGATGTTTCGACTACGGCGACGGCTCCGGCGACGGGGTCGGGGCGCCGGGCGACGGGGACGATGCGGGCGACGGCGGCGGGGTGGAAGCCTCCGGCTCGGGCTTCGGGAAGCAGCCGTCGGGCGCCGAGATCGGCGGCGCGGTCGGCTGTGGCGCACTCCCCGTCACGCCAACCTCGACCGGATAAAAGGATCCCCCGTCGGTCATCGTCTCGACCTGCACCAGGTAGCTTTGATGCGGCGCGAGCGTGAACGCCGCAACCTGGTACGGCGTCGGAACCCGCACGCAGCCGAGTTGCACCAGGCCGCCGTCCACCAAGAACGTCGCCCGGTCGACGCCGGCGGTAGGCTTGAGGTAAATCCACGCGTCGGCAGGCGTGTCGAGCGGATTGCTGAGCGTCGCCGCGATTTGGTGTAAGACGCCGTAATCGCCGTAGTCGTGCCCGCCTTGGCGGGGGTCACCCTGCGGATCGGACGACGGAGCGGCCGTGGGATCGGCCAGCGGCGGCGTCGTCTGCCCGATGACGGTCTGGGCGTCGGGACCGCCGGCCGCGTAGTTCAGCGTTTCGCTCCCGTAATCGGCTAGCGCGAACACGCCGGTGCGATGATGACCGTCACCCGGCACCAGCGGAGCGTCGAGCATCGTCACCGGATCCACGCCCGGCGACACCGCCATCACCGTCACCACTACCGGCCCTCCCTCCAGCACGCGCAGATCGACGCTGCCGGCGACGAGCTGCTTCGAAGTGAGCGGAACGTCGTGCAGCGTGAGCGGTGCGCTGCTGGTGAGATCGAAGATCAGTCCTTCTTCCCGCGGCTGCAGCTCGAGGTATTCGCGCGTTACGGCATTTCCGACCGTCATCACGTCCATATTCGGTCCGGCGGTCGCATCGATGACCTGCACGCGCGTGGGGGCCGCGGCGGCGGTGCTGAGCATGACGACGATTCGGCGCGGGTCCGCTCCGTCGTCGTGATAGTAGTAGAGCCGCGTCGGCTGCGCCGCCGCGATCGTCCCGCGAAACAGCACGCCGTCGCTTTCGACGTGCTCGGGATCGTCGTCGTAAAACAACAGCGACGGCTGGAACGGCTCGACGGCAACGTTCTGCACGTTCACCGATGTGGTTCCGTTGACGTTGAAATACCGATCGTCGGGGCTGGTGACGCTCACCGGAACGCTGAACTGCGTTTGCACGCCGGGCAACAGCGGCGACGCCGGCGGTGCTGGCGTTCCGATGGTCGCCTGCGTGCCGGGCATCGCCCGCGTCAACCGTCCGACGAGCGCTCCGACTTGCGCCGCGAGCCAGGCCGGGTCGGCCGGGCTCCCGGTCACCAGCAGCGTCGCCTGCGGCGAGATCGTCCCGGCATCGAAAGCGACGCGTACCGAGATATCGGCAGTCGCACCGTTGGCGTCGACGAGATGGACGACGTCGCTCCCGGTCGCTTGCGTCGCGGCGATCGTCACGCTGGTGGCGTCCGGATCAGCGCTCGCGGTGACGAGCTTCTGTTCGCTCGTGACGCTCAGCGGGGGCGACGCTCCGCTCACCAGGACCGTCTGCTGCTGCGCCGGGTTGAGCTGCAAGGTCTGCACCGACAGGGTCAGGTGCGGCCCTGGCGGGGTAGGCGAGATGCCCGGTGCCGGAGACGCCGTTGGCGACGGCGATGCGGCCGGCGCCGGCGCCTCCGAAGGCATCGGCGACGCGAGCGCGGGCGGAGTCGGTGGAGGGGTGGCTTGCGCCAACAGCAGCACGGCGAGCAGGGCGTGGAGCATCGGCTACGCGCGTTCGTATCCCGCAACGAATTTCATGCTAGAGTGTCCTGGTGGTTGAGATGCAGATCGATTCCTTGGCGGCGCAAGAGCTCGCGGCGTTCGGACGCTTCGCTGCCGAGCGCGGCTGGGTGCCCGCGACCAGCGGGAATTTTTCCCGGCGATTGGACGAAAGAACCGCGCTGCTGACGCGCTCCGGAGCGGACAAAGGTGCGTTGATCGCACCCGACGACTTTCTCGCCGTGCCGATCGACGGACCGGTACCTCCGGGCGTTTCGGCCGAGACGCCGCTCCATCTCGAACGCTATCGCAGCGACGCACGCATCGGAGCCGTGGCCCACGTTCACTCGATCGCCGCAACGGTGCTGTCTCGGCTCGATGCCGGGCGAGGCGAGGTGCTCGTCGAGGGCTGGGAGATGCAAAAGGCGCTGGCCGGTTTCACGACGCACGAAAGCACCGTTCGCATTCCGGTGTTCGCCAACGCTCAAGATACCCAAGCGCTCGCTCGGCGCATCGAGGAACGGCTGGCAACGTGCGAGGTTCCCGGCTATCTGCTAGCCGGACACGGCTTATACGCCTGGGGATCGAACGTTTCGGACGCGCGCCGCCATTTGGAAGGCCTCGAGTTTCTGCTCCGCTGCACGCTCGAGGAACGGAGGATACGATCGTGACCGCCACGGCAACCGGAAGCTCTCTGCACGTCTATCGCGAGAGCGATGCGGCCGAGGTTCTCTTGGAGACGTACGACGGCGATCGAATTGCCGGCGCGCTCCGCGAGATCGGCGTTCGTTTCGAGCGCTGGGCGGCCGGCGAGGCGCTCGCGCCGGGGGCCGGCCAAGACGACATTCTCGCCGCGTACCGCTCGCCGGTCGAGCGTCTGATGGCCGAGTGCGGGTACGCGTCGGTCGACGTGATTCGCGTCGAGCCGGGCGCCCCCAATGCAGCCGAACTGCGAGCGAAGTTTTTGGACGAGCACCGTCACGATGACGACGAGGTGCGTTTCTTCGTCGAAGGACGCGGCGCGTTCTACCTGCATGCCGCCGATCGCGTCTACCGCGTCGTGTGTACGCGCGGCGACTTGATCTCGGTGCCGGCCGGGACGCGCCACTGGTTCGACATGGGTCCGGACCCGCAGTTGGCGGCGATCCGGCTCTTCGTGACGCCGGAAGGCTGGGTCGCGAAGTTCACCGGCGACCCGATCGCGCAGCGGTTTCCGAAGCTCGAACCCTGACGCAACGCCGTGCACGTGCAGGCCCAGGTCGCGCTCTTCGATATCGAGGGCACGATCGGCTCGATCGCCTTCGTCCACGACGTGCTCTTTCCGTACGCGCGCGAACGCATCGACGCGTTCGTCCGGGACCGGCGCGACGAGCCGCGCGTCAGGTCGCTGCTCGACGCCACCGCGCGCGACTCCGGCGTCGACGTTCACGACTTGCCCGCCATCGTTCGCGTCCTCCACGAATGGAGCGACGCCGACTACAAGATCGGTCCGCTCAAAGAGCTGCAAGGCATGATCTGGAAGGCCGGGTTTGAGTCGGGAACGCTCAAGGCCGAGCTCTACGAAGACGCCGTCGACGCGATGCGGCGGTATCGCTTGACGGGCGTGCGGCTCTACGTCTACTCGTCCGGTTCGGTCGAGGCGCAGCAGCTGCTTTTCGGACACTCGATCTTCGGCGATCTCCGGCCGCTGTTCGGCGGATACTTCGATACCGCAATCGGCCGCAAACGCGACCCGTCATCCTACCGGCGCATCGCCGAAGCGATTGGCATCGCGCCCGCCGGAGTCGTCTTCTTCTCCGACCACGTCGCCGAGCTGGACGCCGCGCGCGAGGCCGACATGCAAACCGTTCAGCTGGCCCGCCCGCAAGACGGCGTCGTCGCGGCGAAGCACCATCCGGCGACGGAGTCTTTCGAGGGCATCGAGGTCCTGCGGTGAGCTCGTGGCGCATTATTTGACCGACTTCGTCGTCGGCGACTCGTTCGAAACCGGCGCAATCGCCGTCGACGAATCTGCCGCGTTGGAGTTTGCGCGGGCCTACGACCCGCAGCCATTTCACCTCGATCGCGACGCCGCTGCGAGCAGTATCTTCGGCGGCCTGACCGTCAGCGGCTGGCTGACCGCCGCACTGACGATGCGCTTGGTCGTCGATTCGGGCATCTTGCGCGAAACCGGAATCGTCGGCACGGGCATCGACGATCTGCGGTGGCTCGCGGCGGTCAGGCCCGGCGACACGCTTCGCGTCCGCGGCGAAGTCGTCGGCACGCAGCCCTGGTCGGACGGACGCCGCGGAACGCTTCGCGTAAAGCTCCTCACGCTCAATCAAGACGGCGTCGTCGTCATGTCGCAAATTGCCAACCTGCTGTTGCCGGTGAGCGGAGCTTCATAAGACGGCTGTCGAGATTCTCTCGCTTCTGCGAAGCGGGCGCATCGAGGGGCGTCGAGACCGCTCGCGCCATCGCGATGCGCTCGTTCCATCGCTCGGACGCTCGTCGAGCGAGCAGGAGGCGAGCGACGAGCGTCCGAGCGGCGGAACGCATTGCGTCGTTTGCCGCTCCAGACGCTTCGCCCGAAGATCCGCGCGGTCGAGTTACGTGACGGCGGGTTCGGCGGGAGGCGCCGCCGGAGGCTCGACCGAGGGGATCTTTGAGTACTTGAGCTTCTCGGGATCGTCCGGATCGACGTCGGCGAGGATGTGATCGCCGGACCCGAAGACGCCTTTGAGCATCTCCTCGGCGAGCTCGTCTTCGACCGTACGCTGAATGGCGCGGCGCAGCGGACGCGCGCCGAACTGCGGATCCCACCCCTTGCGTGCGAGCAGCGACTTGGCGGCGTCGGTAACCTTGAGTTCCATCTCCTGCGCCTTGACTTCGCGGATGACTTTATCGAGCTCCAGCGTGACGATCTCTTCGATCTGCTCGCGCGTGAGCTGATGGAAGACGACGATCTCGTCGACGCGATTGAGGAACTCGGGCCGGAAGGTGGTCTTAACCTCTTCCAAGACCTTGTTCTTCATCCGCTCGTACGACTTGGCTTCGTCCTCGCCGCCGGATTTTTGCGTACGGAAGCCGATGTCGGAGGTCGTCTGCATTCCGATGGCCCCGACGTTGCTGGTCATGATGATGACGGTATTCTTGAAGTCGACTTGTCGGCCCTGAGAATCCGTCAGACGTCCGTCGTCGAGCATCTGCAGCAGCAGGTTGAAGACGTCGGGGTGGGCTTTCTCGATTTCGTCCAGCAGCACGACCGAGTACGGGCGCCGGCGCACGGCTTCGGTGAGCTGCCCACCCTCTTCGTAACCGACGTATCCCGGAGGTGCGCCGACCAGGCGGCTCACCGAATACTTCTCCATGTATTCCGACATGTCGATGCGAATCATCGACTCTTCGTCGTCGAACAAGAAGGCCGCGACGCTGCGCGCAACTTCCGTCTTGCCGACGCCGGTCGGGCCGAGGAAAATAAACGATCCGATCGGACGGGTCGGGCTCTTGAGACCCGCGCGGGAACGACGGATCGCCCGCGTGATGACCTCGATGGCTTCGTCCTGACCGATGACGCGCTTGTGGAGCAGCTCCTTCATCTTGAGAAGCTTCTCGGTTTCGGCTTGGGCCAAGCGGCTGACCGGAATCTTCGTCCACGATGAAACGATCTCGGCGACGTTTTCGGCGGTCACGCGCAGGATGCGATCGGCGCGAGATTTCTTCTCTTGCCATTCCTGCTCGAGGCGCCCCTTTTCGAGGCGCAGCTTCTCCTCGCGGTCGCGAATCGTCGCCGCCTTCTCGAACTCGGAGTTCTTGACGACCGACTCTTTCTCGGAGATGACGCGGCGCAGCTGCGCGTCGATGTCGCGGATCTCGGGCGGCGGCAGCGTCGCTTGCAAGCGTACGCGCGAACTCGCCTCGTCGATGAGATCGACGGCCTTGTCCGGCAGGAAGCGGTCGGTGATGTAGCGGTCGCTCAATTTGGCCGCGGCCGCCAGCGCTTCGTCGGTAATTTGTACCTTGTGGTGCGCTTCGTAGCGATCGCGCAAGCCTTTGAGGATCTCGATGGTCTCCTCGACCGTCGGCTCGCCGACCATGACGGGCTGGAAGCGCCGCTCGAGCGCCGAGTCCTTCTCGATGTGCTTGCGAAACTCGTTGAGCGTCGTGGCGCCGATGCACTGCAGCTCGCCGCGCGCGAGCGCCGGCTTGATGATGTTGCTGGCATCGATCGCGCCCTCGGCGGCGCCGGCCCCGACCAGCGTGTGCAGCTCGTCGATGAACAGGATGATCTCACCCGCGGCGCCGCGGATTTCGTCCATGACGCGCTTCATTCGCTCTTCGAACTCACCGCGATACTTCGTGCCGGCCACCAGGCCCGCCAAGTCCAGCGTGATAACGCGCTTGTCGCGCAGCGGCTCTGGAATCTCGTTCTTGATGACGCGCTGCGCCAAGCCTTCGGCGATGGCGGTCTTTCCGACGCCCGGCTCGCCGATGAGCGCCGGGTTGTTCTTGGTGCGGCGCGAGAGAATTTGGATGACGCGTTCGATTTCGTTGTTCCGGCCGATGACCGGATCGAGCTTGTTGTCGCGCGCGAGCTGGGTCAGATCGCGGCCGTACGCGTCGAGCGTCGGCGTCTTGCTCTTGCCTTTGGGCGCCGGCGCTTGGCCCTCCGCGCCCAGCAGCGAGGTGGTTTGGACCCGCACCTTGGCCGGGTCGACCCCGAGGTTGGTCAGGACACGAGCGGCGACGCCCTCGCCTTCGCGGATCAGCCCGAGCAGCAGGTGCTCGGTCCCGATATAGTTGTGGTTGAGCTGGCGGGCCTCTTCGAACGCGAGCTCGATGACGCGCTTGGCGCGCGGCGTGAAGACCATTTCCTGCTGGACGGTCTGGCCGCCGCGTCCGACGATCGCCTCGACTTCTTGACGGACCTTGGAAAGGTTGACCCCCAGCGACTCCAGGACTTTTGCGGCCAGGCTCTCGCCTTCGGAAATGATGCCGAGCAGAATGTGCTCCGTTCCGATGTAATTGTTTCCGAGGCGTTGTGCCTCTTCCTGAGCCAGCACGATGCTGCGTCGCGCTCGCTCGGTGAAGGGCTCCCACATTGACATTCCTAGAAGTTCCTTTCCGCTCCGCGGTCCTTTCCGTTAACTCTACCCGTGAGGACTCGGTTTCGTGACGGCGCCAGGGAGGGGGTTTGCCCTCGGCCTGGCGGAATCCCGGAAGGCAACCATGGTTACTCCTGAACTTGTGCGCGAAGCGCTGGCCGACGTCAAAGACCCCGAGCTCAATCTCGGCATCCTCGAGCTCGGACTCGTCTACGACGTCACCGCCGAGGGGGAGAAAGGCGAGCACGTGACCGTCATGATGACGCTGACCTCGCCGATGTGCCCGTTCGGTCCGATGTTCAAGCAATCGGTCGAGAACAAAGTCCTCGGCATCGAGGGCGTAAAGACCGCCAACATCGAGATCACGTTTACGCCGCCCTGGGATCCCCGCACCATGGCGAGCGACGACGTCAAGGTGCTGCTGGGAATCTGGTAGCGACGCTGGCCGCGTCAAGTATCGCCAGGGTCGCGGTCCCGTGCGCGACCAGCTTTCCTTCGTGGTTGTAGGCACGCGCCTCCGAGGTACCGATCGTCGTGCCGACGTGTACGGCCACTCCCTCGGCACGCAGGCGCTCGCCGTTCGGAAAGACCGGACGCACGTAGTGCACGCTCAAATGCAGGGTTTGGCACACCTTTCCCGGCGGTACCCGCGAGACGACGCAGAGCGTCAGCACCGTATCCAGGAGCGTCGCAGGCATCCCGCCGTGGACCACGCCGACCGGGTTGCTCATCCAGGGTTCCGCGATCATCGAAAAGACGACGCGCCCCGCCTCGAGCTCCTCGAACCGCATGCCGTGCGAGACGACGATCGGAGGGGCGGAAACCGTCCCGTCCTTCAGCTGAGAGAGCCAGGTCAGGCCGTCGGCGTTCATCGAGCCGGCCGCTCCAGCGAGCGCAGCCAGTCGTGAAGGGACGCCGCGACGCGCTCGAGGCTGCCGCGCGATCGCGCTCCTCGCGAAAGAAGCAACGCTCCCTGGAGCGACGCGATCGTAAAGTCCGCAACCGACTCGACTTCGATTCCGGCGCGAAATTGGCCGAGTTCGACCGCGCGGTCGACGTGATGCCGGACGAACGAGCGCACGCTTTCGAACGCCTTGCGGACGCGGCCGCGCAAAAACGGCAAGGCGTCGTCGGCCTCGAGCGCCGCGTTGGCAAGCGGGCAACCGCCGTCGACGACCGGACGCCGGACGTAACGCGCGAAGGCGTCGACGTAGGCGTGCAGATAGGGGGCCCCCGGCGACGCCCCGGCAAGGGCTTCGGAGAAATACCGGTTCACGGCCTCCCAGGCGAAGTCGAAGGCGGCGGTCGCCAGCTCTTCTTTGCTCGAGAAGTGGTTGTAAAGGCCGCCTTTCTCCAGCGACGTTGCATCGAGAATCTCGGAAATCGACGTGCCGGCGTAGCCCCGCTGGTTGAAAATCGGCGCCGCCGACTCAAGGATCGTCGTGCGGCGCTTCGAACCTTTCACAAAACAGACCGTTCGGTCTGTTTTAATCGGAGACCTGCGTAGCGATGGTGCATCGGGACGGCGAACTCGTCGAGTACGGCACGCGGCGGTGGTTCATCGTCGCCGGCGTCATGTCGGCGACGCTGCTCCAAGTGCTGGACGCGACGATCGTGAACGTCGCCCTCCCGACGATCCAGGGGAACATGGGCGCCAATTTCGACGAAGGCGCCTGGATCGTCACCGCCTACATCATCGCTGCCGTGATCGTCATTCCGCTGACGCCGTGGCTGCAGCAACTGATGGGACGACGGCAGTACTACGTCGCGGCGATCGTCGGATTTACCGTAACGTCGGCGTTGTGCGGTTTCTCCACCTCGCTCGGCGAACTGGTCTTCTTCCGGATTCTGCAGGGGCTGTGCGGCGGCGGCCTGATCGCGACCGGGCAAGCCATCATGCGCGACACCTTCCCGGCGCGGCAGCTCGGCCTCAGCCAGGCGCTCACCTCGATCGGCGCCGTCATCGGGCCCTCGATCGGCCCGACGCTGGGCGGCGTGCTCACCGACCAGCTCTCCTGGAACTGGATCTTCTTCATCAACATCGTGCCCGGAGCGATCTCGGCGGTCCTGTGCGCCATGCTCCTGCGCAACCCCGAACGCCGCGGGCGCCCCAGCGTCGACGGGGTCGGTCTCGCGCTGATGGCGACCGGCCTCGGCTGCCTGCAATACGTCCTCGACGAGGGCGAGCGGTACGACTGGTTCGGCGACAACAACA
>DATJUC010000168.1:0-12149 GCA_035502675.1 Candidatus Acidiferrales bacterium
AGACGTCCGACCTGATCGCGGCCGTCGACGTCGCGCTGAATTATCCCGGCGAGTGCGATCCGGCTCTGCTGGCAGTCCAAGTTCACGCCTTGTTGCGGCTCGGATTGGAGCGCGGGCATCGGGAAGCGGTCGCGAAGGCAGCCGACGCAGTCGAGGTCTTGCCCTGGACGGACGACCTTCGCGGCGAGCATTTTCTGTGCGTTAGGGCCTTGGCTTGGGACGCGTTCCTGCGGGGCGACGCGGTCCAGGCGCAGTGGATGCTCAAGGACTCCAAAGCTCTCGCCGTCAGCGACGCCTGGAAGGTGATGGCGCACCTCGACCGCGCGTACATCGCCCGCATGAACGGCAACGAGTACTGGGCCGCCGAGGACCTGGCGGCGGCGCACGCGATCGCGCGCGACGTGGAGTGGGGATCGACGGCGGGCGAAGAGCGCCAAGCGCTGGTAATGCTTGCGGTACTCTACTCTCCGACCGACATGGCGCGGGCGCAGGAGTACGTGTCGCTCTACGTTCAGCTCGGACGCGAAAACCTCAATCCGATGCTGCAGGCGGCGCACGACCAGCGTTCGGTCGCATTCGAGCAGTACGCCCTCGGACGCGTCCAGCAAGTCCTGGGCAACGAGGAGCTGGCCGCCGCGTCGTTCCGGCGCGCGTACGACATTTTCGATGCGGCGCGCTACCATTTTAGGGCCGCGCTCTGCGCGCTGGGGCTGTACGAATCGAGCTCCGAAGCCGATTGGCGCCAAAAGGCGCGCGAGCACGCCGACCATTTCCCGAACAGCGCCTTGTGCGCGACGCTCGCGCACAAGACCGCCGCCACCGACGACGAGCGCTTCCGCGATCTCACGCCGATGCAGCGCCAAGTCGTACTGGCGTTGTGCGAAGGCCTGGATTTGGCGCAAATGTCGCAGCGGTTTAGCCGCAGTGCCTTCACCCTTGCGAAACACGTGGAAACGATCTACGGGCACTTCGGGGTCAAGAACCGGCACGGACTGCGCGCGGCCATGGGGCGGAGGCAGCTCGTGTGAGGCTGACGCTCGAGCTCGCCCTTTGCCTGCTCGCGATATCGGCGATTGGGCTGACGTGGTTTCTCATCGTGCGCGCCGACCGCAAGCGCTCGTTCGACGAACGGCGTTACGCCCTGATGGAGACGTTACCCGACGCGCTCTTCATCGTGGACGATCGCTGGCGCTTCACCCATCTCAACGAAAGTGCCGAGGTGCTCTTCGGGCAAAGCGCCTACGAGCTGGTCGGCAAGCGCATCGACAAACTCTTCGACCCGCTGGCGTCGGAGATCTTTCCCGAAATGGTGCGGGCGCGGTCGGCCGAGTCGCCGATCGAGTTCGTGCAGACGTTTTCGTCGACCGGCCGCGCGCTGGCGATTCGCGTCCAGCCGTCGAGCGCCGAAACGCTGGTCTACATGCGCGACGTCACCGAGCGGCGGCTCACGGAGCAGCGGCTGCGCGAAGGCGAACGCCGTCTGCGCCTGCTGCTCCAGCAGGTCCCGGCGATGGTCTGGACGGCCGATCTGGACATGCGATTATCGTCCGCATCGGGGTCGACCCTCGACGACTACGCGCTGAGCGAGCAAGAGATCATCGGCAAGCGCGTCGACGAGGTGTTCGCTTCGCCCGAGCGCAGCGAGAGCATGACCGACACGATCAAACGCGTTTTTCACGGCGAATCGCTTCGTTACGAAACGCATCATAACGATCGCTGGCTCCGTCACGAGATCGAGCCGCTGCGCGATACCGACAATTCGATCGTCGGCGTGATCGGCGCCGCGCTGGACATCACCGACGTCAAGGCAACCTCGAAGGCGTTCGAGCGTCAGGCCCGCGTCGACGTTCTGACGGCGCTGCCGAACCGGCTGGCGCTGGAAGAGCAGCTCGACGCGATGCTCGACGCGGCGCGGCGCGAGCGGCGCCGCATGGCGGTCATGTTCGTCGATCTCGATCGCTTCAAAATTATCAACGATTCGTTGGGCCATCGTGCCGGTGACGAGGTGTTGCGCGGCATTTCGGGACGATTGGAGGCGCTGCTGCGCGGCCGGGCACGCGTCTTCCGAACCGGCGGCGATGAGTTCGTGATCCTGACCGACGGCGACGTTACGCCGGACGGCGTCGCGACCATGGCCGAAGAGATCTTGGCGGCGTTCGAAGCGCCGATCCACTTCGAGGGTCGCGAGCTGGTCGTCAGCGCCAGCATCGGCGCGAGTCTTTATCCGGACAATGCGATCGAGCCGGGCGAGCTGGTCAAGCAGGCCGATTCGGCGATGTACCGAGCCAAGGACGCCGGCCGTCAGAACGCCAAGTTCTATAGCGGAGCCATGCACGCGCGCATTTTGGAGCGCATGAGCTTGGAGCTGGATCTGCGTCACGCCCTCGCGCGCGAGGAGTTCGAACTTCACTACCAGCCGATCGTGGAGGTAGCGGGCGAGAAGACGATCGGCGCCGAGGCGTTGCTGCGCTGGAAGCATCCCGCGGTCGGCGAGGTTTTCCCCGACCGGTTCGTCGGCATCGCCGAGGAGATCGGCGCGATCGTCGAGATCACGGCGTGGGTGCTCGACGAAGCCTGCGCGTTTGCGTCCGCGGTTCGCGCGATGGGGCTTCGGGAGTTCCGGATCGCCGTCAACCTGTCGGCTCGGGATTTGTGCGAGCCGGACGTCGGTGCGCGCATCGCCGCCGCGCTCGAACGCGCCCGGCTACCGGCTAGCGCGCTCGACCTGGAGATCACCGAACGCATCACCCTCAACGATGCCGCCGTCAAGGCGCTGATCCGCCTGCAGTCGGCCGGCCTGCGCATCGTGGTCGACGACTTCGGCATCGGCTACAGCTCGCTCGATTACATCAAGCGTCTACCCGTGGGCGCCGTCAAAATCGACCGCTCTTTCGTCGCCGACGTGGCCCACAGCCCGCACGACCAAGCCATCGTCAAGGCGATTACGACCCTGGCGCACGGCCTCAAGCTGGGCGTGGTCGCCGAAGGCATCGAGACGGCGGCCCAGCGAGACTTCATGCTGTCGGCCGGCGTTGGCACGGCGCAAGGCTACTTCTTCGGGCGCCCGGTTGCGCGCGCTCAGTTCCTGAACGCGGTCGAAGCGCTGCCCGAGTGCGCCGAACAGAGCCGCGCCGCGCGCGTGGTTCCGCTATTTCGCCAAGTTGGCTCTTAGAGAAAGCGCGGCGCGTTACGAGCGCCGCATTTTGTAGCCGACCCCGTACACCGTGAGAACGTACTCCGGCTTCGCGGGGTCGGACTCGACCTTCTTGCGGAGGTTGTTGATGTGCCGGTCGAGCGTACGTTCGAAGATGGCGCCTCCGTCGTCCAGTACGTCGAGTAAATGCGAACGGGTGAAAACTTCCCCTGGATTCTCGGCAAGGACGCTGAGGATGCGGAACTCGGTGGCGGTGAGGTGCGCGGGCCTGCCGCCGACGTGCACTTCGTGGTACTCGTGATCGATCTCCAGCTCGCCGATGCGGCTCTTGCGAACGGGACGGCCCGCGACGGCTTCGGCCTTTTCTTCAACTCGCCGGAAGAGCGCGCGAACTCGTGCGACCACCTCGCGTGCCGAAAACGGCTTGGTCACGTAATCGTCGGCTCCCAGCTCGAGTCCGATGATCCGGTCGGTTTCGTCGCCGCGGGCAGTCAGCATGATAGCCGGTACTCGGGGTCCTTCCTTGGACGCCAAGCGGAGAACGTCCAGGCCGCTGCCGTCGGGCAGCGTGATGTCCAGGATCATCATGTCCGGCCGGCGCCGTTCGACGGCCGCCAGCGCTTCGGTCGCGGTACCGGCCGACATGACGTCGTAGCCTTCGCGTTCGAGGTAGGCCTGAAGCACCTCGATGATCTGCGGCTCGTCGTCGACGATAAGCACCGATTTCCCCGTCACCTCTTACCAAGTTCGCATCCCCGCAGCCGAGAATCCTGGATTGCGCAGCAGCTCCCCGAGCGGCCCGGCATAGGCGACCACCGCCAGCACCAAGGCAACCGCGCCCCAGCGGAAGATATGCTGCAGAAATGCGGGGGTGGTATCGGCGGGATCGGCCGGCTCGGCGAAACCGACCTCCATCGGCTCGGTCTTTTCGTTATGCAGCAACGTACCCACCGCGACCAGCGCGAACGCTAAGATGCTCAGGAACAGGATGAAGCCGCCGGCCGCCGCGAGCATCATGTAGGGGTGCCAGGCCGCCGCGGTCGCGGCTCCGTAGTATCCGACGTCGGCGGTCCGGCGCGGAGCGCCCAGCAGCCCGGCATAGTGCATCGAGATCGACATTACGAGCATTCCGACGAACCATAGCCGCGTTTGCCAAAGTGCCAGCTTGGGGTTCCAGAGGGCGCGTCCGGTCAGCCGCGGGATCATCCAGTAGGCCGCTCCCAGGAACGTCAAAGCGGTCGGGCCGCCGACGGTGACGTGGAAGTGTCCGACGACCCAGATCGTGTTGTGTACCAGCGTGTCCATCGAATACGAAGCGTTGATGAGTCCGCCGAAGCCACCGAGGATGAAGAGCAGCATGCCGTAGGCTGCGCCGCTGAAAGCGGGGTCGTTCCACGGCAGCGCGCGCACCGTGGCGATGAATCCGCGCTTTCCGTTTTTGATCGCGAAGAGCTCGAACGACGCGAAGATCGCGAACGCCGTCAAGAACGACGGAATCGCGACGCCGTAGGTCAGTATCGTGTGCATCATCTTCCAAACCGGAGATATCCCCGGCTCGGTGAATTCGTGGTGGATGCCGACCGGCGTGGAGAGCAGGATCAGCATTACGAAAGTCAGACGCGTCAGGCCGTCGCTGAAGACCTTTCCTCCGTAGCGCGTAGGGATGATGTTATACCAAATGATGTACGCGCCCATGATCCAAAAATAGACCAGCGGGTGCCCGAAGTACCAAAAGAAGATGCGCGTGAGCAGGACGTTGATGCCGGAAGTCCAGCCGAACGCCCAAGGGATCAGCAGGCACATCTCGGCTACGACGCCGAGCGTTGCGACGATCCACATGACGAAAGTGGCGGCCGCCGTGAAGACCACCAGCGGAACGGGTTTTCCGGGGTTGTTGCGCCGGTAATAGACGACATTTTCGAAGACGTCGAAGGCGACCACCCAGGTGCCGAGAATGAGAATCGTCGCTCCGAGATAGAAGTACGGACTGGCTTTGAGCGGCGCGTAGAACGTATAGAGCACGGTCGCGTTGCCGGCCAGAACCTCGAGGGCAGCCATGGCGGTGCCGGCCAGCATCATCCACCAGCCCACCCATGCAACGACCAGTTTGCGCTCGCGCGGTATCGCACGGAACGTCACGAACTCCGAGAGTCCGGTGATGAAAAAGGTCGTGAAGACGATCGCCATGAGGATCCCGTGCATCGTCAAGATGCGATAGTAGTCGAACCATGGCGGAGCCGTCACCGCGCTCGCGCGTGCGAAGCCTTGGAACGCGCCGAAGACGGCGCCGAGGGCGATCGCCGCGGTTGCGGTATACACGTGTGCGATAGTTACGCGGTTCTCGGCGCGCAGCTGTGCGTCAGCGACTGCCATGCTCAACGTACCTCGATCTTTCCGAACATGTTTTGGTGGCCGATGCCGCAATACTCGTGGCAAATCAGCAGATAGGTACCGGGACGTGCGAACTTGTGCTCGGCCAGATTGACCCAGCCGGGAACGGCCATCATGTTGACGTCGGTGTGCGTGATGAAGAATCCGTGCACGACGTCCGGGCTAGTGACGTAAAATCTCACCGTGCTGCCGGCAGGGACCGTTATGCTGGAGGGGTTGAACGAAAAGACCTGCGCGACGTAGTACGCGTCGTACGTTTTGTCGGAGTCCTTATGCAGTCCGGGCTTGTCGAACGGCGGCGTCTCCGCGACTTTGGCGGGGTCGATCTGCTGCATGCCGCTGGGCGGGTTGATGTTGTCCGCGAAGGCGGCGACGCCGAGCAATACCAGAAACGCGATCAACATGCCGACGCCGAACGTCATCCACCAGCGCTCGTATTTGTGGATGTGCATCTACCACCGGTCCTTGAGCAGCAGGAACATGCCCAGCCATCCGAGTGCGAACGCGACGCCCATGACGAAAACGAACCGAAGCGTACCGGTGAGCGGGGCCTCGCCGGCACCGTGCTCCTCGTGACTCTGACTCATCGAGCCCTCCTATCGGCTCGATGCTAGCTCAGGCCGGTGAAAGGCTAAGGAACGCGCGAGGCGCCGCGTTCACCAGTTCTTCCCAATTGGTGCGGCGTCAGGCGCGGTCGAAAAGCCGGTAGCGGACGTACGCGGCCTCGCGCTTGTCGATGCGCGCGCGACATGCGACGGCCACGTCTTCGACCAGATTGCGCAGCGCCTTGTGCGCGATGCCGCGCAGCAGCGTCGCGTCGACAATTCTTCCCGCACCCAACATCGGCACGTCGTAGCTGCCCGCAATCCACAGGCTCGAGCCGGCCGGTCCGGTGGCGTCGATGCCCAGCGCGCCGCTGAAAACGGGAAATGACTCGGGGTGGCGCGCCGCGCGAATCGTTACGGGAATTTGCTGCACGCCGGGTTCGCCGGGTTGAATCTCGAGCGCGATCGGAATGGCGACGTACCCGACGTCCGGAAGCCCCGCGTCGCCCAGATCGACGTGCAGCGCGAAGCCCTCCCACGCTCCTACTTGCCCCTGGATCTCGTGCAGCAGCTCGCCGAGCGCTCCGAAGGCGAGCGCGGGCGGAGCGTTGAGCTGGTGCTCGATGCGCACCTCGGCCACGGCTTTAGGACCCGCCGCCGGACGGTCCGGAGTGCTTTGCGCGCTCGGCCGCAGCGTAGCTCGACTCCATTACGGAAGCGATCTCGTCGAGCAGCGTTCGCGCCGTTGCCGAGGCGATTTTCGAGCCGACGGCCAGGTCGAAGGCCGCGCCGACGATGCCGCCCGGCGGACGATAGTCGCCGCGCAGCTCCAGCACGGAACTGTGGTAGTCTTCGTCGGCCCGGACGGTGAGCGTGCCGTCGAAGTCGGGGTACGGCCCTCCGCCTTCGGGCGTCCAGTGGACCTTCCAGGGCTGATCGAAGTGCATCGGATCGTCTGCCGTCGCGATCGTAACGAGCACGTTCTTGGTCACGGCAGCGCCGGCCAACGGGGCGTGGAGCGTCA
Source organism: Candidatus Acidiferrales bacterium (assembly GCA_035502675.1). Lineage (GTDB taxonomy): Bacteria > Vulcanimicrobiota > Vulcanimicrobiia > Vulcanimicrobiales > Vulcanimicrobiaceae > DATJUC01. The sequence goes on from DATJUC010000168.1 coordinate 7,115, forward strand.
GAACGTTGGGCGTTTTCGAACCGGCGCGGTTGCCCAAATCGACGGCGAGATGCTCGCGGGCGATGTGGTACGGACAGGCGACGACCCGCCGCTCTTGGAGTTCTGACATTCACCTCTCCCGTCTCTCACGAGGGCCTGTTCCCGCGAAGTCCCGCCAGCAGTCCCTGGGCGCGATGCAGCGCGTCGCAGACGTTTCGCAGACGCGCCGGAGTTACGGCGACGGCTCCGTCGATCATACCCTCCAAGTTCGCCAGCGCAACCGTGACGGCATTCGCGAGGTCGTGGCGCATCGTCGCCAAGGCGTCGCTTCGACCTCGTTCCCGCGAGGACATCCGCTCGAAAAACGCGCGCAGATCCTCGCCTGGAAAACCCTCGACGCCGTCGATCGCGCCGCGAGCCCCGTCCCAGTCCTGCTCCGCCGCCAAGCGGAGGGCTTTGGCGACTCGCTCCTCTGTCATACTTGCCAACGGCACCTTCATGGACAGCAGCAACACACCTGCACTATGGGGAGCATACGGTGGCAGCAAGAAGAACCGGCGAATTTCCGAAGAACCTTGCGCCAGCATGACCACCGCCGATCAGTTCGTGTTGCTGGAATCTGCCCCGGACGCCATGGTCGTCGTGGGGCCCGACGGCAGAATCGTGATGGCCAACAAGCAGACCGAGAGCATGTTCGGCTATCGCGCCCAAGAGCTCGTCGGCCGGAGCATCGAAGCGCTCGTACCAGAGCGCTTACGCGGCAAGCACGTCGGCCATCGCGGGGATTTCTTTCACGACCCGCGCACGCGGCCGATGGGCGCGGGATTGGAACTTTACGGACTGCGCAAAGACGCGTCGGAGTTTCCGGTCGAGATCAGCTTGAGCCCCTTCAACGTGAACGGCGAGCCCTATGCCATCAGCGCGATTCGCGACATTTCCGAGCGGAAACGGTTCGAGCGCGCGCTGCAGGACAAGAACCTCGAGTTGGAGAGCGCCAGCCAGGCCAAAGATCGATTCCTGGCATCCATGAGCCACGAGCTTCGCACGCCGCTCAACGCCATCATCGGCTTTACCGGAACCCTCCTGATGAAGCTGCCGGGGCCGCTCACCGGCGATCAGGAGCAGCAGCTGCGTATCATCCAGTCGAGCTCGCGCCACCTGTTATCGCTGATCAACGACATTCTGGATCTCGCTAAGATCGAATCGGGTCACGTCGAGATCTTCTTGGAGCCGGTCGAGGTCAACGCGGTCGTCGGCGACGTTCTCGATTCGCTGCGATCGATGGCGAGGGAGAAGCGTCTGGAAATTAACGCGACGCTCGCGCAGGAAGATCCGATCGCTCACACCGACCGCCGCGCGCTCAACCAGATTCTGCTCAATCTCGTCAACAACGCGATCAAGTATACGGATCGCGGATCGATCGCCGTGGTCGTGCAGTCGCGCGACGATGCGATCGCGTTTCAGGTGATCGACACGGGCGTCGGGATCAAGCCCGAAGACAGCGTGCGATTGTTCCAAGCGTTCGAGCAGCTGGATCCGTCCAGCACGCGTCGCGTCGAAGGCGCCGGTCTCGGTCTGTACATCAGCTACAAGCTGGCGAAGCTGCTCGGCGGCACGCTGTCGTTCGAAAGCGAGTACGGAAAGGGGAGCACGTTCGTCCTGAAACTGCCGCAGAGGAGCTGACCGTGGCAGCCCGGATTCTGGTGGTCGACGACAACGCCCCCAATCGCGAACTCGCACTGTACGTGCTCGGGGCGTTCGGTTACCAAGCCGAAGGAGCCGTCGACGGTCTTGCCGGTTTGGAGGCCGCGACCACCGGCCGGTTCGATTTGATCCTGCTCGACATTCTGATGCCTGGCATCGACGGCTACGAGTTCGCGCGGCGCTTTCGCGTGCGGGACGAGTTTCGCGAGGTGCCGGTCGTCGCCGTGACCGCGCTCGCGATGGCCGGCGATCGCGAGCGCATCTTGGAATCGGGGATGAACGGCTACATCGCCAAGCCGATCGAACCGCGCACGTTCATCCAGGCCGTAGAGGAATATCTGCCGGAATCCAAGCGCGCGAGCGTCACGCGGGAGAAGGGCTCGCCGCCGGATCCGGTCCCGGCCGAGCCGGACGGCCCGGTCGTGCTGGTCGTCGACGACGTCCTCGACAACCTGGCCTTCATCCGGGCGGCGCTGTCGCCGTCCGGCTATCGCGTCATCGATGCGAGCAGCGTGGACGAAGCGATCGCGCTCGTGGAGCGAGTCGCGCCGGCGCTGGTGATCTGCGATCTCCACATGCCGCGGCGCGACGGTTTCGACATGCTGCGAAGCATTCGTGCGCGCGCCGACGTCCCGTTCGTCTTCATTTCGTCGACGGGCTGGGAGCGGTCCGACCGGCAGCGGGGCATGGATGCCGGCGTCACGACGTTTTTAGAGCGTCCGATCGGGCCGAAAGCGCTCATAGAGCAGGTTCGCAAAGCGATTGGGGAACGTGGCAACGATTCTGATCGTCGATGACGAACCGCTCAACCGGCTGTTGCTGACCACGATCCTCAAGCACGGCGGCTACGAAACCGTCGAGGCAGCCGACGCGGACTCCGGCCTCGCGCAGCTCGAACGGCACCGCGCGGATTTGGCCGTCGTCGATCTTTCGCTGCCGGGGACGAGCGGAACGGAGTTGATTCGCCGCATCCGCCGGACGCGCGATGCGGCCGAGCTCCCGCTCCTGCTCTACACGGCCAGCGAAATCGACCCGGCAACGCGGGACTTCATGGATGCGTACGGCGTGGCGGGTGCGATTCCGAAGCCGTGCGACCCCGAGGTCGTCGAAGCGGCGATCGAAGCGGCACTCCGCCGCCCGTAGCGCTCGCAAGTTCTCGACCCCTTCACGGCATTTTCGCAAGCAGCGACTATGATCGGGGCATGACGAAGCTACGCGAACGCTTGCCCCTTCCGGCCTACGAAAAGCCGTGGAAGTATCTGAACCGCGCGATTTGCCACATCTCCTCCGACCAGGGGCCCGACGTCGTGCGTTTGAAGCTGCCGCTGCTCGGCGCCGAGGGCCCGGCCTTGGAAAAGGACGTTACGCTCGCCTATCAAGCTAGTCCCGGAGACGCCGAGGACTCGCCGTGGGCGTTGAACTGGAAGCCCGTAGGGGGCGGTCCGTATCCGCACTTCCGCGGTCACCTGAGCATCGAGGGAACGGACGGCCAAAGTGCGCCCGCGCTCGTACTGGACGGGGCCTACGTGCCGCCGCTCGGAGCGGCGGGCGCCGCGTTCGACGCGGTCGTGGGCGCTCGGATTGCCTCGGCGACGGCTCGCGAGTTCTTGCGATCCATCGCGGGCAAGATGGAACGCGAACGCGCCCGGGACGAATCGTGACGGCGCCTTTTGCGGATCGCCGTGCTGCCGGGCGCGCTCTCGCCGAAGCACTGAAAGGATACCGCGGCCGCAGCGACGTCGTCGTGCTGGCGCTTCCGCGCGGAGGCGTTCCGGTCGCGTACGAAGTCGCACGCGCACTGCATGCGCCTTTGGACGTCTTCACGGTTCGCAAGCTCGGCGTTCCGGGACATCGCGAGCTCGCGATGGGGGCGGTCGCGACGGGTGGGTCGGTGGTGCTCGACCGCGACTTGATCCAGCGACTGCAGGTGCCGGCAGACGAGCTCGAAGCCGTGATCGACGACGAATCGCGCGAACTGCTTCGGCGTGAAGCGGCGTATCGCGATCACCGCCGGCGTCCGTCGCTCGGCGGGACCGTCGCAATCGTCGTGGACGACGGCCTGGCAACGGGGGCGTCGATGCAAGCGGCGATCGAGGCGTTGCGCACGCGGCATCCCGCGCGAATCGTCGCGGCCGCGCCGGTGGGAGCGGGGGCGACGTGCGAGCGCCTGCGGAGCATCGCCGACCAGGTCGTATGCCCGCTGCAGCCGGAGCCGTTTTTCGCGGTCGGTATGTATTACGAAGATTTCGGGCAAACGACGGACGACGAAGTGCGCGCGCTGCTGAATCAGGCCGAACGGGAGCGACGGACGTGGCAGGTCGCCTAGTAATTCCTCTGACGGGCGGCGAGCACGATCTCGACCCGTTGCTGGAGATGGTCGGGGACGCCCCATTCGTTTTTTTGGGCGAGGCGACGCACGGGACGCACGAGTTCTACCGGACGCGCGCCGAAATCACCAAGCGCCTGATCGCCGAGCGAGGCTTTTCTGCGGTTTGCGTGGAGGGCGACTGGCCCGATGCCTATCGGATCAATCGCTACGTGCGCGGTGCGGGCGACGACGCCGAAGCGATCGACTCGCTTACGGGATTTAGGCGCTTTCCGACGTGGATGTGGCGCAACGCCGACGTGCTCGATTTTATCGGCTGGCTGCGCGAGTACAACGACGGGGTTACCGGACACCGGCACAAAGCCGGCTTCTACGGGCTGGATCTGTATAGCATGTACGCGTCGATCGATGCGGTCCTTCGCTATCTCGACGACATCGATCCCGACGCGGCGCGGCGCGCGCGCCTCCGCTACGACTGCCTTACCCCCTACGAAGCGTCGACCGAGTCCTACGCGTACGCGCTGTTTTCGGGTGAGGCCTCGTGCAAGCAAGACGTGCTCGATCAGTTGCTCGAAATCCAGCGCAACGCTGCGGCCTACGCGCGCGTCGACGGCCGGGTCGCAGAAGACGAGTACTTTTACGCCGAGCAGAACGCGCGGGTCGTCGCGAGTGCCGAACGCTACTACCGGACGATGCTGGATCACCGCGTATCGTCGTGGAATCTTCGCGACGAGCACATGGCCGACACGCTCGACCGTCTGGTGCGCCACTTAGCCCGCAGCATCGGGCCGTGCAAGGCCGTCGTCTGGGCGCACAATTCGCACGTCGGAGACGCGCGCGCGACCTCGATGGGAAGTCGCGGCGAAACGAATATCGGTGCGCTGGCGCGCGAACGCTACGGGGACGGCGTCGTGCTGGTCGGATTCACGACCTTCGAGGGTACCGTGACCGCCGCTTCGGAGTGGCACGAGCCCGAAGAACGTAAACGCGTACGGCCGGCGCGGCCGGACAGCTACGAGTCGCTCT
>DATJUC010000169.1:0-5659 GCA_035502675.1 Candidatus Acidiferrales bacterium
GCGATCGCTCTTGCGATCGATCGCCGCACGCTGACGCAGAAGATCACCCAGGACGTCTACGACTCGGATACGGCCATGCGCGGTCTGTTCACGTGGGCGTTCGATCCGGGAGCCGCTCTCCCGCCCTACGATCCGGCGCAGGCCGAAACGCTGCTCGCACGCGACGGCTGGATCGCCGGCTCCGACGGCGTCCGCATCAAAAACGGACGCCGCCTGCGCGTCGAACTGGCGATTCCCACCGGCTCGTCGTTGACGACCCGCTTTGCGACGGCGATCGCCGCCGCAGAGCGTACCGTGGGCATCGAGGTCGACTTGCATCAATATTCGCGGACGCAGTTCATCGCGAACGACGGACCGCTGATACAGGGCCGTTACCAGATGTCCTTGTACGACTATCAGGCGGCCGTCGATCCCGACGCCTCTTGGATGCTGGCGTGCGACCAGCGCGCGCCGCATGGCTTCAACGTGGCCCGGTACTGCAACCCCGCGGTCGACGCGCTGTTGCAACGCGGCGCCGGCTCGTTCGACCGCACGACGCGCCGTGCCGTCTACGCTCGCGTGCAGCGAATCGTCGCTTCCGATCTTCCGTACGCCTTCATCTGTCAGATCAGCGAAGTGGACGTCATCCCAAACGACCTCCGGGGATACGGACACCCGCTGCTGTCGCCTTTCACGTCGGTCGCGTCGTGGCGGCGATGACGCTGACGATGCGAACGTTCCTCTGCGCCACTTTTTGTGCGCTGCTGACGAGCGTGGCCGTTCCGGGTCGGGCGGACGGCCTCTCCGCAAAACAAATTGCGGCGATCGGTACGATCGCAAATGCGGCGCTCGTCAACCAACACGTTTCCGGAATGGAGGTCGGCGTCGGGCGCCGCGGCACGCTCCTCTACGCCCAAGGCTACGGCCTGCGCGAGCGCGCGGACCACCGGCCGGTAACGCCGCGCACCATTTTTCCAATCGGCTCCATCACCAAGCAGTTCACGGCGGCGGCCGTCATGATGCTCGTGCAGCGTGGAAAAGTCCGGCTCGACGCCGTCGTATCGCGCTATCTTCCTTCGGCTCCGCACGCTCGCGACGTTACGGTACGCGAGCTGCTGGACCAAACCTCGGGGCTTCCGGACTACCTCGAAAACCCGGCGCTCTACCGCTCCATCGTAGACGGCACCGTGCAGCAGCGCACGATCGCGCAATACGTAAATCTCGTCGCGGGACAGCCGCTGCACTTCAAACCGGGCTCGAAATGGGAGTACAGCAACACCAACTACGCGCTTTTGGGGATGCTGATCGAGCGCGTCTCGGAGGAGGCCTACGCCACGTTTCTCGACGACGCGATTTTCACGCCGCTGGGCCTGGCCAGCACGTCGTATCTCACCACCTTCGTCGCACCCGGGCCCGATTCGGCGCACGGCTACACCTACGCAAAAGGCGCCTTCGCTCCGGTCGGCAACTATGACTTGAGCTGGGGTAACGCTGCCGGCGCGCTCGGTTCGACGGTTTCGGATCTCGTCCGTTGGGACGGCGCGTTTCTGGCCGGACGCGTCATTCCGCCGAAATTCGTCGAAATCGCGACGACGCCTCCGGCGGGAGTCCCAGTAATCGTTTCGAAGCGGCCGCAAGACAACGTCGCGCTCGGCTACGCTTTCGGTTGGGTGGACGGGCGCGACGAAGGTCGCAAGATCCTGTGGCACAACGGCGGCTTGATCGGCGCGCGGGCGATGAACCTCGTGTTCCCGAGCGACGGCCTCGAAATCGTCGTGCTGACGAACGACACCGGCGCGGATCCCGATGCCCTCGCACTCAGAATCGCCCGCATGTTGTATTCGTCGAGTTGACGAATACGGCGCTCATGGCCAAGAAGACGGCACCCAAGCAAAACGCGAGAAATCAGTCCGCCGGCGACGACGAAACGGCGCTAACCCCGGACGTCGGGAAGATTCTCGAACGCGTTCGTACGCAGCGCGGCATGACGGTTCGAGAGCTCGCCGACAAGAGCGGCCTCTCCGCGTCCTTCATCCGCGCCGTCGAGCGCGGCGATTCGGATATCGCCATCGGCCGGCTCGCGAAGGTCGCCAGCGTCTTTCACTACGATCTCGGATCGTTCTTGGGCTTTACCGCCCAGCTCACGCGTCCCACCTTCGTTCAACCCGGCGATCGCAAACGCGTCAACCGCGGAAAAGGCGTGGCGTACGAGGTTCTTCACCTTCCGGCACTCGATCTCGATCTCGTCGACGTTCGGCTGGCTCCGGGTGCCGAGTTCAGGCAAGAGCTATCGCACGAAGGAATCGACGTCGTCTACGTGACGCAAGGCCAACTCGTGCTCGTCGTCAACCACGTCGATTATCCCATGAGCGCCGGCGACTGTTGCGTGTTTGCGGCCGGCTTCCCGCATAAATTGCGAAACGCATCGCGTTCGGCGGCCTCCGCGATTTCCGTGACGACCGGCCGTATGTGAGCGGGGCCGCGATCTCTCAGTCCGCCCCTCCCCACACCGCATCGCTGCAATAGATACGCCCTTCGCCGTCGTAGACGGCGCTCGGCTCGCGGTCGCGGGAAAAAAGAATCGGCCCGTCGAGATCGACGACGTCGCACAGCTGGCCGAGCAGGAAAGCCGGCGCCATCGACAGCGACGTTCCGCCCATGCAGCCGACCATCGGCCGTATGTCCAGGCGGCGCAGCTCGCGCACCATCTTCATCCCCTCCGTGAGTCCGCCGCACTTGTCGAGCTTGACGTTCACGACGTCGACGCACCCTTCCAACGCGGACAGGCTCGAGGTATCCTGCGCGCTCTCGTCGGCCGCAATCGGGATCGGCGACGCAAACCGGCCCTCCGTTTCCCATCCGATCGGAAAGGGCTGTTCGACGAGCGAAACGTCGCACTCGACCAGCGCGGGCATCAGCGATTCGAGCGACGCGCGGCTGAAGCCCCGGTTGCCGTCGACACCCAGCCATACCCCCGGACGAGCTTCGCGCACGGCTCGTACCCGCGAGGCATCCTCGCGGGTTCCGGTCAGCTTCAGTTTTAGCGCCCGTGCCTTCGCGTAGCCGCGCGCCGTGTCGGCCATCCTCGCGGGCTCGTCGGCTCCAACGGTGAACGTCGTGAGAATAGGCTTCGGCTCACCGAGTTCCAGAAGCTGCCAAACGGGCACCCCGTCCAGCTTGGCACGCAAGTCCCACAGCGCGCAGTCGAGGGCGTTGCGCGCGCCGCCGGCCGGCATCGCCGCAAGCAACTCGCCGAGCGGCTCCCCCGCCGCGACGCGGGCCGACAACGCGTCGATCTGCGCCCGCCCCTTTTCGGGCGTGTCGTCGTGATAATAGACGCCCAGACCTTCGCCCCGGCCGCAACGCTCGCCGGCGCGCGCCTCGACCACTAGAATCTCGGTCTCGGTCCACTCGTAGCCGGTGATGCGAAACGGCTTTGCAAATGGCCAGCGTTCGACGCGGGCGCTCAGCGCAACCGGCATATTGACAATATTTTGCACGATACAACAGTATATCGTCGCAAGGCGGTCGTTTACCTTTCCGGTTCGCGCCGGCCCGCAGCTCCGACGAAATGCCAGCGAGCAACGTTGCCGAAAACCAAAAACGCCGACGGATCCACGCCCGACAGGTCGGTTGGAAAGGCCGCGACGTCGGCTTGCTGCCACGCCGGCACGAACGGCAGATCCCGCGCCACCAACCGCTGGACCGCCGCCGAAGCGGCCGCGCGCGCTCGCGGATCGTAGGTTCGTAAGCCCGCGGCATTGGCTCGATCGACGGCGGGATTGCAGTACCGCGTGATGTTAAAGCCTTGCGGGGGCACCCGGTCGCAGTCTACGAAATACGCCGTCGACGGGTCGATCGACGTCAGGACTTCGAGCAGAACGATTTCGAATTTTCCGCCGAAGAGCGGTCCCCCCGCACTCGCCGGCGCACCATAGAGCTGCGCCGTGTAAGGGTGCAGCGATAATGCGATGCCGGCGCGCCGCAGCCGAGCCTGAAGCAGCACCGCAAACGCCTCGACCTCCGGGCGCGACTTGATGTAGACCAGGGCCGGGGCCAAAACCACGCCGTTGCGGCGCCGCACCTCTTGGCCGCTGCGCTTCCAGCCCGCCGCGTCCAGCAGCCGGTTGGCACCGGCCAGGTCCGGTGCGGGCTGGCTGGGGATCGACGGGTCGTCGTCGGGGCCGTACAGTCCGCGTCCCGCGTTGCGCACGGTCAGCGCACCGCCGCTGGCTTGATCCACGATTCGGGGCAGATCCGCCGCTTCGACGATCGCGCGACGGACGCGCTCGTCGGCAACCATCGAGTTGGCGAGATTGAACGCCAGCAGCGCCGCGCCGTAGAGCGGCGCCCGAACGGCGCGAACGCCGGGTATCGACTGAAAATCCTTCAGCTGCATGATGCTGCCCGAGAAGGTCGCGTCGATCTCGCGGGTCCGCGTCTGCAGCAGCAGCGTCTCGGGCGATGCCAGATCCTCGATCGTGATTTCACGCAGCCGCGGCGTGCCGGCGAAGTAGCGGTCGAATCGCACGAGGCGCAACTCGTCGCCTCGCGACCATCGCTCGACGCGAAACGGTCCGCTTCCAATCGGCATCGCGTTGAAGGCGGCGTGGTTGAGATCGGCCAGGCCGGCGAGCAGGTGCTCGGGCAAAACGGTGTAGTTCCCGTCGGGCGCGAAAAAATACGACAGTACGGCGGAGTCGGGCGCACGCAGCCGAATGCGTACGGTCCGTGCGTCCGGAGTGTCGAGTCCCGCGATTCGATCGTAGACGTCGCGTGCCGGCACGTCGTTTCTCGGATTCATCACCTGACGGAACGTGAAGGCCACGTCGGACGACGTCAACGGCTTGCCGTCTTGCCAGAGAACGTTCTTACGCAAGCGGTAGACGATCGTCTTGCCGTCGCGCGAAATGCCGCCGTTGGCGTACGAAGGAACCGCTTCGGCCAGATCGGGCGCGAGGCGCCCTCGCCCGTCGACGGTGACCAAGTACGAAAAGACGAGCGGTCCGATCGTTACCGAGTCGGAACCTGACAAGAGCAGCGGGTCGAGGGATTCGAAATCCTCGAGGCGACCGACGGTGAGCCGATCGGTGCGATACCCTTCGCCGGCCGGCCGCGTGCACGCGCTCGCGAACGACGATGCCAACAGCGAAAGCGCGAGCAGCGCGACCATCCGGCCAGAGGAATATTTTGGCATTGATGACAAAATACCGTACAAGATTCTACCCTCCTCCAACGGCAAAGGCAGCGAATCGTGTGAGAATCTTGACCGGCGCGTTGATTACCGAGACGAACACCTTTTCGCCGATCCCCACCGGATGGGCGGCATTCGAGCGGACGCCCATCCAGCGCGGTTCGCGGGCGCCCTTCGGGCAGACGTGGGAGTTCGCTCCGCTGGTGCGCTGGCGCGAACTGGCCGAGCGCGAGGGTCACACGATCGTCGAAAGTATCGCGGCGGTTGCCGAGCCCGGCGGCCGAACGGTGCGTGCGGTTTTCGAGACGCTCCGCGACGAACTGCTCGCCGCGGTCGAGGCGGCCGCACCGATCGACGTCGTGCTGCTCTATCTCCACGGCGCAATGGCGGCCGACGGCTACGACGACTGCGACGGCAATACGCTCGCCCTCTGCCGCGAGATTGCCGGTCCGTCGGCGGTTATCGGCGCCGAGCTGGACCTTCACG